>NZ_CP136910.1:3000000-3300000 GCF_033100115.1 Anaerocolumna sp. AGMB13020
GCGCCGCGCAAACGACCTACACCCTTAGCAGGGGCGCCTCTTCAGCCTCTTGAGTATTTCTCCGGATACTGAACTAATAATATGATATTCAGTTAATGTTACCAATTTCACACCCTTATTTTACCTCTCAGGTGCATTAGTTAGTATAGCAAAAGGCTTATCTTTTGTCAATCATTTTTTAAACAATTTTCAAACAATTTTGCATCTTTTCTACAAATCCTTTATTTTAAGGTGTTGCAGTCTATATTCTACATAATTTTTGCCAACAATATTCACGTTTTTTTAATAAATTAAAAATCTTAACCCCTCTTACTATTCTAAAATACAAAATCTTGTGCTACCTTTTATTTTTATACTCTGCTATTGCTGTGTCATACAGATTATTTCCTTCGGTATCTATAACTACAATTACTGGAAAGTTTTCAACATACAATTCCCGTATTGCTTCAGTACCTAAATCTTCATAGGCTATTATTTTTGAACTTTTAATTTTTTTTGACAGAAGAGCTCCTGCTCCTCCTACTGCTGCAAAGTATACTCCATTCTCTTTTTTAATTGCTTCTATTACCTCGCTGCTTCTTTTCCCTTTTCCTATCATACCTTTCATACCTTTCTGTAAAAGCATAGGTGTATATTTATCCATGCGGCTGCTGGTTGTCGGTCCAGCGGAACCAATCACCTGACTTTCTTTTTCCGGAGTCGGACCTAAATAATAGACAATACTATCTTTTATGGGAAACGGTATTTCTTTTCCATCTATTACAGATTCATAGATTCTTTTATGGGCTGCATCTCTGGCACTATAAATTAAACCTGTTATGTAAACATAATCTCCTGCTCTCAGACTTTTTGCTGTAACTTCTGTTAGAGGAGTATTAATATATTTTTCCATGACATCTCCCTCATTTTTGTAAATTTTTAAACTGTAACTATATTTGTTAAAATAAAACTCTTTATTAAATTAATTATTTATAATGTACCCATAACAGCAGACACGTTATTTGGTGAAGACCTATCTTTCAGACATCCTTTCAAAATAGATGCTTCGTTATGGACACTCACTCTTATTGTTTCCGTAAATTTTATAGAATACCATAAAATTATAATGTCTGTTTTCTTACGATTGAGTTTCAGAATTTTCATCTTTCGAAAGCTCTTTACACCAAAACCCTGTTTTTTATAATGTTTATCCACAAAACCAGTCTCTTTTACGGATTTTTGTGGATGAAAATTAATTTTTTTTATATAATTCTTGATATATGTCTATTAACGTGGCAGCATATATTAATTGCTACAGGCAGGCCAGCTATATGTGTGGGATAGGTTTCTATATTTACTCCAAGTGCAGTAACCTTACCCCCAAATCCTCCAGGCCCTATTCCTGTTTCGTTGATTTCTGCTAATAGTTCTTCTTCTAATTTCTTGATATGCTCAAGTGGTGATGATTTATCCAGGCTTCTTGTCAATGCTTTTTTAGACAGTATGGCCGCTTTCTCAAAACTTCCACCGATTCCCACACCCACAACAATAGGCGGACAGGCATTTGGGCCTGCTAACTGAACAGTTTCCAGAACTGCTTTCTTAACTCCTTCTACTCCATCCGATGGTTTTAGCATGTAAATCCTGCTCATATTCTCACTACCAAATCCCTTTGGAGCTACTGTTAACTCTATCTTATCCCCCGGTGTGATTTCATAGTGTATGATTCCCGGTGTATTATCATTTGTGTTATCTCTGATAAGTGGATCTCCTACAACTGATTTTCTTAAATATCCTTCCTGATATCCTAATCTGATACCATTATTGATGGCAGCCTCTACAGGTTCTCCCTCCAGCACGACATTTTGCCCGATCTTAGCAAATACAATAGCCATACCAGTATCCTGACAGATTGGAATACTATCAGCGGCAGCTATTTCCATATTCTCTTTTAACTGTAAAAGAATTTGCTTTCCCAAATCGCTGTCTTCCTTCTCCGCTCCCTGGTGAATTGCCTTACTCACATCGGAAGATAAGCTATAGTTAGCTTCAATGCACATTTCCTTAACGTTTTGTGTAATTATATCTGTATTTACAAATCGCATAATTTTCTCCACTTCTGTAAATGATGAGTGATGTATTTGTATAAAAGCCTGAAAAAAGAACAGCCTTATTCCTACTGTCCCTTTTTCAGGCTTAATTGTTAATTATTCTTCTTCATCAAGATCAGCATCTTGAATCTCATTATCATCTGTATCTAAATCAGCACTTTCAACCTGGGCTTCATAAATATCATCCATGTTGTTTAAATCGTCCTCAAAATCCTCATCCTTACCGAAACTCTCACTGTTTTCTTCTTCCAGTTCTTTCTCCAGTTCTTTGATGACTTCCTCTTCGGAACTTTTGTCTTTCACTTTTGCTATGCTGGCAACGGTTATATCATTTTCAAGACCCATATTGATTAATCGAACACCTGAAGTTATTCTTCCAAGATTTGAAATACCATTAACCATAAGCCTTATGACAATACCCTCCGTTGTTATAATCATAATCTCATTTTCTTCATTTACAGCTTTTACACCAACAACATAACCGGTTTTATCAGTAATCTTATAGCATTTTACACCTTTACCGCCTCTTCTTTGAACAGTAAACTCATCCATTTCGGTGCGTTTTCCCATACCTTTTTCAGATACGAAGAGCAGACAATCCCCTTGGGTATTTAACTGCATGCCAATAATTTCGTCATTGTCCTCCAGGTTCATACCGATAACACCCATAGAGGTACGACCGGTCTTACGTACATCTTTTTCGTTAAATCGAATACACTGACCCTGTTTGGTTACAAGTATAATATCCTTCTGGTTGTTGGTTGCCTTTACTTCGATAAGCTCATCATCTTCTCTTAAGTTGATAGCCTGAAGTCCGGTTTTTCTGATATTTTCGTATTCCACAATAGGTGTCTTCTTCACAATACCCTTTTTAGTTGCCATAAATAAAAACTTGCTCTTATGGTAATCCTTTAAGGGAATTATAGCCGTGATTCTTTCTTCCGGTAACAGCTGCAGAAGATTAATAATAGCCGTTCCTCTTGCAGTTCTTCCGGATTCCGGGATTTCATAAGCTTTCAGCCGGTAGACCCTTCCCTTGTTGGTAAAGAACATGATGTAGTGATGGGTAGTAGTCATAATAAGTTCTTCAATAAAGTCTTCTTCTATGGTCTGCATACCCTTTATTCCTTTACCGCCTCGGTGCTGACTCTTAAAATTATCCACTGTCATACGTTTGATATATCCAAAACGTGTCATGGCAAGGACAATATTTTCGGTAGGAATCAGATCTTCTGTTGAGAAATCCTCTTCATCGAAACCGATAGTCGTCCTTCTTTCATCTCCATACTTATCTCTGATTATTGTAATTTCCTCCTTGATGACTGTAAGAAGTTTCTTCTTGTCTGCAAGGATTGCTTTATACTCTGCAATTTTCTCCATTAACTCTTTAAACTCGTTCTCCAGACGCTCTCTTTCCAAACCGGTTAAAGCACGAAGTCTCATGTCTACGATAGCTTGAGCCTGAACTTCCGTTAACTGGAAGCTCTGCATTAAGCCCTCTTTTGCAATTGCTGTATTCTGAGAGGATCTGATGATTCGTATAACTTCATCAATATTATCCAGTGCAATTAATAAACCCTGTAAGATATGGGCTCTTTCTTCTGCTTTGTTTAAATCGTATTTGGTTCTTCTGGTTACAACTTCTTCCTGATGCAGCAAATAATATTTGAGCATATCATGAAGATTAAGTACCCGGGGCTCATTATCCACCAAAGCTATCATGATAGCACCAAAGGTATCCTGCATTTGTGTATGTTTATATAACTGGTTTAACAAAACATTCGCATTAACATCTCTTCTCAGCTCGATACAGATACGCATACCGGTTCTGTCGGATTCATCCCGAAGTTCTGTAATTCCATCAATTTTTTTATCTTTTACAAGCTCGGCTATTTTTTCAATAAGCCTTGCCTTATTAACCATGTAAGGAAGTTCCGTTACAACAATTCGGTTTTTGCCATTTGCCATTGGTTCAATGTCTGTAACCGCACGTACTCTGATTTTTCCTCTTCCGGTTCGGTAAGCTTCATCGATACCTCTGGTACCTAAAATAGTCGCACCAGTAGGAAAATCCGGTCCTTTTACGATTTGTAACAGTTCCTCAATGGAAGTATCCCTGTCCTCTTCAATGTCATTATCAATCATTTTAACAACAGCATTAATAATCTCACGTATATTGTGAGGCGGAATATTGGTAGCCATACCAACAGCGATACCAGAGGTTCCGTTTACCAAAAGATTAGGGAATCTGGCAGGCAATACAGCAGGTTCTTTCTCTGTCTCATCAAAGTTCGGTGTAAAATTTACTGTGTCTTTGTTAATATCTGATAACACTTCCATAGATATCTTACTTAATCTTGCCTCGGTATAACGCATAGCCGCTGCTTCATCTCCGTCCACGGATCCAAAGTTACCGTGACCGTCAATTAAGGGATATCTGGTTGAAAAGTCCTGTGCCAACTTTACCAGGGCTTCGTAAATAGAACTGTCTCCATGGGGATGATATTTACCCATAGTATCACCGACGATACGGGCACACTTACGGTGAGGTTTGTCCGGACCATTGTTCAGCTCTATCATAGCATACAGTATTCTTCTTTGTACCGGCTTTAAGCCATCCCTAACATCCGGTAATGCACGGGCTGCTATAACGGACATGGCATAATCGATATATGATGTCTCCATGGTCTTTTTTAGATCGACTTCATGGACTTTGTCAAAGATATTCTCATCCATTTATATTCCTCCATCTATGCTTTGTCTTACAAAATACGGAACTAAATATCCAGATTTCTTACGTATTTTGCATTTTTCTCAATAAATTCTCTTCTGGGCTCCACCTTATCTCCCATCAGTGTTGTAAAGGTCATATCAATTTCTGAGGATTCTTCTTCATCAATGGTCACTTTTAAAAGAACTCTTTTTTCAGGATCCATGGTAGTATCCCACAGCTGTTCTGCATCCATCTCACCTAAACCTTTATAGCGCTGTATCTTATTGTTACCGTCACGGCCGATTTCCCTCAGTATCTGTTCCAGCTCTGCATCATCATAAGCATACCTTACAACTTTATTTTTCTCAATTTTATACAGAGGAGGCTGAGCCAGGTAAACGTGTCCCTGTCTGATCAGCTCCGGCATAAATCGATAGAAAAAGGTGAGCAGCAGCGTACTGATGTGGGAACCATCCACGTCCGCATCTGTCATAATTATTATCTTATGATATCTTAATCTTGCTATATCAAAATCATCGGAGATACCTGTTCCGAAAGCTGTAATCATTGCTTTTATTTCGTTGTTTACAAGAATCTTGTCAAGTCTTGATTTCTCAACATTTAATATTTTTCCACGTAAAGGAAGAATCGCCTGGGTGGCTCTTGATCTTGCTGTTTTAGCTGAACCACCGGCAGAATTACCCTCAACGATGTATATTTCACAGTTCTTTGGGTCCTTATCAGAACAGTCTGCAAGCTTTCCAGGCAGACTCATCCCTTCAAGTGCTGTCTTTCTTCTGGTAAGATCCCTGGCTTTTCTTGCTGCATCTCTGGCTCTTTGTGCAAGAATAGCTTTCTCCAGAATAATCTTAGCTACAGAAGGATTCTGCTCTAAGAAGTAGGTCAGCTGTTCACTGACGATACCATCCACTGCTCCTCTGGCTTCACTGTTACCAAGCTTCTGTTTCGTCTGTCCCTCAAACTGTGGTTCAGGAATCTTTATACTTACAATTGCTGTCAGACCTTCTCTGATATCTTCTCCGGTCAGGTTAGTTTCGTTGTCTTTTAAATATTTATTGTTTCTTGCATAATCATTAAAGGTTTTTGTAAGCGCATTTTTAAAACCGGCAAGATGAGTTCCACCCTCCGGAGTTGTAATATTATTAACAAAACTGTAGCAGCCCTCTGTGTAAGTATTGTTGTGCTGCATAGCAACTTCAACATATACTTCCTCTTTGGTACCTTCACAGTAAACAATTTCAGAATAAAGAGGATCTTTGTTTTTATTTAAGTATTCCACATATTCCTTTATACCGCCGGCATAGTGAAATTCCTTTTCAACTTTTGTCTCTTCTCTGTCGTCTATCAGGACAATCTTAAGATTCTTGGTAAGAAAGGCCATTTCTCTTAAACGTTGTTTCAGTACTTCAAAATCATACACTGTCTCTTCAAAAATTTCTTTGTCCGGTAAAAAAGTAACTGTAGAGCCTGTTCTGTCAGTCTCTCCAATTACCTTTAGGGGATAGACCGACTTGCCTCTTTCAAATCTTTGTTTGTGAATCTTACCATCAGTGTAGACTGTTACTTCCAGCCACTCTGAAAGCGCATTAACTACAGAGGCACCTACTCCGTGAAGTCCTCCTGATACTTTATATCCTCCACCGCCGAATTTTCCTCCGGCATGAAGAATAGTAAATACTACCTCAACAGCAGGTATTCCTTTTTTGTGGTTAATTCCAACAGGAATACCTCTTCCGTTATCTACAACGGTTATTGAATTATCTTTGTTGATCATTACTTCAATCCTGTCACAGACACCGGCTAATGCTTCGTCCACTGCATTGTCTACAATCTCATAAACCAGATGATGCAGTCCCTTTGATGAGGTACTGCCAATATACATACCCGGCCTTTTCCTTACTGCTTCCAATCCTTCCAGTATCTGTATTTGATCTGCACCATATTCCGTACTCATACATTGCCTCCTGTCTTTTTCTGGATGAAATCTTTATTATCAAAATTTTCTCCGGCTACGGTTCCTTCCGTTACCCGGAATATCCTGTCACACTGAATTCTGTTCTGTACCATTTCTTCCAAGCCGGTACAGGTAATAATTGTCTGTATATCATGAATACTGTTAAGCAGATAGTTCTGTCTTTTCCTGTCAAGTTCAGACAGCACATCGTCTAACAATAAAATGGGGTTGTCTTTGGCAATCTGTCTTACTACTTCAATTTCTGCAAGCTTAAGAGAAAGTGCCGTGGTACGCTGCTGGCCCTGTGAGCCAAACTTGCGTATATCCATGGTACCATTAAAGAAGCTGATGTCATCCCTGTGAGGACCCGTACCGGTAGCCTTAAGAATTACATCTCTCTCCAAGGAATTTTTAAGCTTTTCCATAAAGCTGTCTCTCTCCGTGTTAGGCTCATACTTTATGATGAGGCTCTCCCTGCCGCCGGATATTTTACTATGTATGTCTGACACAATGGGGTTCAGTGTTTCTATAAATCCCTTTCTGCCTTCCATTACCTTTAAGCCGTGGAATACCAGTTGTTCATCCCATACACTAATTGTATCCATTAATTTCCTGTTAAAACTTATCTGTTTTAATAAATTATTCCTCTGATTTATAATTTTCTGATAATTTGACAGGTGATAAAAATACACCTTATCAAGCTGGCATAATTCCATGTCCAGAAAATGTCTTCTCTCAGAGGGTCCATTTTTAATAATACTTAGATCCTCCGGAGAAAAGAATATATAATTTACAATTCCAAGAAGTTCACTGGATTTTTTAACAGGAATACCGTCTATGGCTGCACCTTTTGCCTTATTTTTCTTAAGGTGTATGTCAATTTTATGAGGAACTCCTTTATTTTCAAGAACCACCCGGATATGGGATTCCTCCATACCAAATCTGATAACTTCCCTGTCTTTACTGTTTCTGTGGGATTTGGTGGTTCCGCACATATATAAAGATTCCAGTATATTGGTTTTTCCCTGGGCATTGTCACCGTATAAGATATTTACTCCCTGTGAAAAATCCATGGAAAGACTTTCATAATTTCTGTAATCCTTCAGTTCTAACGTCTTAATAAACATGCGTACACCACGATTCCATTATTTCTCAATTCGGATGATCTGATTCTGATATTCTACTTCATCCCCTGCATAGAGCTTCTTTCCTCTCTGGGTTTCTGTACTGCCGTTGACCTTTACCAGCCCATCCTGAATTACAAATTTAGCATCCACTCCTGAATCTACAAGGTTCGCAGCTTTGAGTGCCTGTCCAAGTTTAATAAATTCTTCTCTCAATTTTATGACTTCCATGACGCCTCTTTCCAGATATCCATTTATAATTATTTTATTGTACCGCTGAATTAAAGTTAACAGGAAGCACCAGATAGATATAGTTTTCTTCCTTATCCCTGATAAAACAGGGAGCCTTTGAATTGATTAAATATATATCCACTTCCTCATCATCGATTACTCTTAACGCATCAATGAGAAATTTGGGATTAAAGCCAATCAGTATATCTTTTCCCTCTTTGGTAATGTCGATTTCTTCATCCATGGAACCGATCGATGAGTTCATCTTCAGCTCCATATTACCATCTGTAATATTAATGATGATAGGTTTCTTATCGGATTCCTTTACTAAAAGAGTTGCTCTGTCAATACAGCTTAAAAGTTCTTTCTTGTTTACTGTTACCTTAGTCTCATAGTCACTGGATAACATCTGATCGATCTTAAAGAAGGTTCCTTCAATAAGCCTTGATAATACGATAGTGTCATCGAATTCAAAGATAATATGTTTGTCCGTGAAATAAATATTAGCTTCATCCGAAAATTCACCTGACAATATTTTACTGACCTCATTTAAAGTCTTACCGGGAACAATTACTTTTATATCACTGTAGTTCTGATTTAACTTTACTTTTCGTATGGATACACGATGTCCATCCAAAGATACTACTTTTAGCTCATCTTCTTTAATTTCAAATAGTTCACCAGTCATTATCTTATTGCTTTCATTATCAGCAATGGAGAATACCGTCTGTCTGATAATTTCCTTTAAGGTAAACTGTGATAATGTAATGCCTTCTGTTCTTTCAATCTCAGGAAGGTAAGGAAACTCTTCACTGGAAGAACCTGAAATGGTAAATTTCGCTTTTTCACAGGTTATTAAAGTAGAGTAGCTGTCATTTGTCTGAATCGTAACATCATTATCAGGCAGCTTTCGAATGATCTCAGAAAAAATCTTAGAGTTAAGAGCTACCGAACCTGGCTCAATAACCTCACCCTTTGCAATAGTTTCAATACCTAATTCCATATCATTGGCTATAAGCTTAATGGTGTCTTGTTTTACATCTATTACGATACTTTCTAAGATAGGCATGGTTGATTTGGCAGGGACTGCTTTCAGAACAATGTTTACACGGTTGAGCAGTTCTCCCTTGGGACAGATGATTTTCATAAATGTGTATAACTCCCTTCCGGATATTTTATATAAATATATATATTAGAATTTGGTAGCAGTAGTAATAGGGGGTGTTAGTTTGTGCATAAGCCTGAAATAACCATAAAACAGCTGCATTTCAGAAAAGGATAACCTTGTGAATGAAGTTGAAACGGATTTAGGATAAAAATTTAACCTAAGAAAAGATTTTAAACTTATCCCAAGGCTGCTAACAGGACAAGCACAGTCTGTTAACAGCCAATTGTGGAAAAAAATAAAACCTTCTTAAGGGTTAATCTTTTTTGTAAGGACATCAATAGTATTCTGCATACTGGGATCCTTCTTTATATTCTTCTCGATCTTATCAATACCATGTAATATGGTGGTATGATCTCGGTTACCCATTATCTTGCCAATATCAGATAAAGAAAAATCAGTAAGTTTTCTGCATAGGTACATGGCAATCTGCCTTGGAAAAGCAATGTTTCTGCTCTTATTAACGGAATAGAGTTCATTAGAAGTTAAATTGAAATGTTCTGCAATTACATCAACGATTAATTCAGGAGTAATCTGTTTCTTATTATCAGGAGAGATAAGATCCTTTAATGCTTCTTCTGCCAGGGTTACATTAACCTCCTGTTTCTTTAAGCGGGATAGAGCAACGATCTTTGTGAGAGCTCCTTCAAGTTCACGAATATTTGATTTAACGTTGGTTGCAATGTATTTCATAACTTCATTATCAATCTGAAGGCCGTCAAGTTCTTCCTTTTTCTTTAAGATAGCCATTCGGGTCTCGTAATCGGGGGACTGTATATCTACGGTTAAGCCCCACTCGAACCTGGAACGAAGACGCTCCTCCAAGGTGAGGATATCTTTAGGGGGCTTATCGCTGGAGATTATAATCTGTTTTTTAGATTCGTGCAGGGTGTTAAAGGTGTGGAAAAACTCTTCCTGTGTACTTTCCTTACCTATAATAAACTGAATATCGTCAATAAGCAGAACATCGATATTTCTATATTTCTCACGAAATTCTGTTGGTGTTGTATTCACATTACGAATGGATTCAATCAGCTCATTGGTGAACTTTTCACTGGTAACGTACATTACCTTGCTATTCGGATTCTGTTCTAATATATAGTGTGCAATGGAATGCATTAAGTGAGTCTTGCCTAGTCCAACGCCTCCATATATAAAGAGAGGATTGTATATCTCAGCTGGTGATTCCGCTACAGCTAAGGAAGCAGCATGTGCTAGATTATTGTTGGCACCAACTACAAAGGTATCAAAGGTATAACGGGGATTTAAAAAAGTAATTCCGCTTTTCTGGCCTTTATTCTTATTAGAAGCATCACCTGAATCGTCCGCTGCTTTTGTTTCAACAATCTGGCTTTCCAAGATGAATTCTATATCATAATTACGGTTCATGATTTCCATAATTGAGACTTTTAAAGGTATTCCATACTTTCTGCTGATGAAATTTTTGCTGTCAGGGCCGATCATTTTATCATTGATGGAAATGGTTATTAAATTACCTTTTACGGAATATACTTTTAAAGGAAGCAGCCATGTTTTGAATGAAACATCGGTCACGCAATGCTCTATTTTAAGATATTCCAGTATTTCTTCCCATTTTTCTTGTACTTCGTTCATTACTCTAATCTCCCTAAAATAAAATTTCATACATTCTTCTTAATATAATATAACAAAATTGTGGATATTTCAATGCTAATATGTAATTAAAATGGTCATGTGGCGGGGATATCCCCATAGGATTTAGGTCTGATAACATTCCTGTGAATAAAAATTCCAAGATATTAACAGTGGACAACCCCCGATAAAAAAAGGATTTTGTTGATAAAGCACACGGAATATTCACACCATTTCACAAAGTTATCCACATTTCATCAACAATTTGTGGATAACTCTGTGTGAAAAAATTGTTTTTAAATTATTTTCAAAAATATTGCAATAAATATACTATATATGGAAAATACTAATACTAAATAATTACATTTTATGGTCTGAATATCCTTTTACTAATTAGGTACTTATTGGTATATGACATTTGAATAGAAGAAATACTTGACGTACAAGCTTTTGAAAGCTATAATAAACATAATATTTTAAATTATTAAAATAGAATAAATACGCTTACCATTATGATTGGTATATATAAAGGAGGTGCCCCTTATGAAGATGACATTCCAGCCTAAGAAAAGAAGCAGATCCAAAGTTCATGGATTCAGAGCGAGAATGAGTACTGCTAACGGCAGAAAAGTATTATCCTCAAGAAGAGCAAAAGGCAGACACAAATTATCAGCATAGGTCGCATTACTGTGGCCTTTTCTTCTCTTCATTCATTGTAAAGAAAGGGCCGTGATATCTTGAAATTATCAGAATCCATGAAAAAGAATGCCAACTTTAGAACCGTATACAAAAGCGGGAAGTCCTATGCAAATACCTATCTCATTATGTATGTGATGGATAATCATACGGAAAGAAACAAACTCGGTGTTTCAGTCAGTAAAAAAGTCGGCAATAGTGTAATCAGACACAGGATTACCCGATTAATTAGAGAAAGTTACAGATTAAACGAGGATATGTTTAATAGTGGTTTAGACATAATCGTTATTGCAAGAGCAGGTGCTAAGGGTAGAAACTACTTGGAAATAAAAAGTGCATTGTTGCATTTGGCAAAGATGCATAAAATTCTGAAAGAGACAACAAAATCGTGATGAAGCGAGTTTTAATAGGAATTGTAAAATTTTACAGGAAATTTATTTCTCCCTTAAAAGGAAGGTCAAGTTGTATCTACACGCCTACCTGCTCTTCTTATGCTATCCAGGCACTGGAAAAATATGGAGCATTAAAAGGCGGATATCTTGCAATAAGACGTATTTTAAGATGCCATCCTTTTCATTTAGGAGGTTATGATCCGGTTCCGTGATAGTGATATTTTATTGGAACATAGAGAATTTTGTAATCTGATAATGGCAGCGGAGAATGCTGCCTATAAATTATTATAGGAAAAAGAGCAGTTCCTATTGTCGGATGAACAGCAGCAGAAGAAGCTGCTTATAATCAGGAATAAAGTTAAAATTCTGGTTAATAGTATTACTGCAAGTTCGGAGTATCCAAGGAGGAAAAAAATTGTTAGAGGCGGTATTAACGAAGAGTAGCGGGATATTGGGTCCCATAGCAACTTTATTAGGATATATTTTGAATGGAATCTATGAATTCCTAAGTCTGTTTGGAGTACACAATGTAGCATTAGTAATTGTATTATTTACATTTATCGTAAGAGGCCTGATGACACCTCTGACCATTAAACAGCAGAAATTTAGTAAGCTGTCTGCTAAGATGAATCCGGAACTTACAGCAATCAATGCGAAGTACAAAGGAAAAAAAGACGATGCATCTGTGAGGAAAATGCAGGCTGAAACCCAAGCCGTTTACCTAAAATATGGTGCAAATCCCACATCAGGATGTCTTCCTCTGTTGATACAGCTTCCCATTATGTTTGCATTATATCAGGTAATTTATCGTATACCTGCTTATGTACAGGACATTAATGTGTGGTATAAGAACATTGGTGAAGCAATTATAAACAACGGCAACTATTTTGATATTATGAAGGGTTTTGCTGAAGGCTCTCAGGTTAATTTCAAGAGTTTTACCGAAGCAGCAAGTAATACCTTAAGTATTAACCATATGATAGATATACTTGCAAAATTTAATTCTGATCACTGGAGCGAGCTTATTAACAAGTTCCCTACTCTTGCAGATATAATCAGAACAAATTCTGAAAGTATTATGAGTGTTAACAGCCTGTTTGGTACAATGAATATTCTTGATAGTCCGGGATTTAAATTCCCTGGTATCATTATTCCTTTTCTGGCTGCCGGTTTACAGTTCATACAGACAAAGCAGATGATGGCTGCTAATCCTACACAAGTAGATAAAGAGAACCCTATGGCTGCCTCCATGGGTATGATGAATAATGTAATGCCTATTATGTCCGGTGTTTTCTGTTTTATGTTCCCGGTTGGTATTGGTATCTACTGGATCGCAGGTAGTGCATTTGCAATTATACAGCAGTTTATCATTAATCGTATTATGCAAAAAGTAGATATTGATGAACTTATACAGAGAAATGTTGAGAAAGCCAACAAGAAAAAGGCTAAATTAGGTCTTGATCCAAATGCTACACTGGAAGACCTGGCAAAAAGACAGACAAGATCAATCGCACCAAAGACACAGGTGCCGGAACAGACAAGTTCCACCTCCGGCTATGCTAATTCAGTAAAGAAAAATTATAGTGAATCGGGTTCAGGGAAGAATGATGTTTCCTATAAACCGGGAAGCATATCGGCCAATGCCAATCTTCTAAAGTCGAGGAACAAGGATAATAAGGGGGAAAAGTAAATGGATTGGTTAGAAATATCGGCTAAGACAGTTGATGAAGCTATCACAGAAGCTCTTCTGAAACTGCAGACTACAAGTGACCGAATAGAGTATGAGGTTATTGAAAAGGAAAGCAGTGGATTTCTGGGATTATTTAATAAACCAGCAAAGATTAGAGCAAGAATGAAACAAGGTGCAGACCATACTGCAAGAGATTTTCTTGGAAAAGTCTTTAAAGCAATGAATATAACTGCATCAGTTGATGTTAAATATGATGAAGAAGACTCTTCTATGGACATTAATGTTCTTGGAGAGGATATGGGAGTGTTAATAGGTAAGAGGGGTCAAACCTTGGATTCACTTCAGTATCTGGTAAGTCTTGTTCTTAATAAAGACAGTGAGAAATACATTAAAGTTAAGCTGGATACAGAGAATTACAGACAAAGAAGAAAAGAGACTCTGGAGAATCTGGGAAAGAACATTGCATTTAAGGTTAAGAGAACTAGAAAACCAGTTGCTTTAGAGCCTATGAATCCATATGAGAGACGTATTATCCATTCTGTATTACAAAATGATAAGTTCGTTGAAACTCATAGCGAAGGTGAAGAGCCTTTCCGTAAAGTAGTGGTAACCCTTAAGAAGAGTGCACAGACCAGGGATTACAAGTATAATAACAACCATAGTAATCATGGTAAACCGCAGTACGGAAACAAACCCAAAAAAGAATACGGCGGATACTCTCATAAGCATAAAACCGATGTAGTTAAGACAAGTGAATTAGAATAGTGACAAAGGGCGTATTAAAGGAAATTGCTTTGATACGCCTTTTTTAAGGATATAAATATAAATAATTACTTTTCAATCAATGTATAGGACGTAATAGAGTTTCATTTTTATAAGCTTCTTATTTAAAGTTTCTTAAGATAGAAGATAATACAGTGAAAACCGTTTATATAGTATTAAGTCAATAAATACTAAAATCTTTTAATAAAATAAGAAGCAAGATATATCAAATATGAATTTAGCGAAGTTATTAACTAATATTAATATCAGAATATAAATCATAAAGCAATAAGATCTTAAGTAGTGCGTGTAATTCTATAACAATCAAAATTGCTATTAAAGTTTAATTTGTTATTATAATTAAATTAGTATTTAAGAAAACTGTTATTATTTTGTAAATTATTATTTTAAAGGTAGAAAGTTATTAAATGAGTATTGTATTAATATGTAAATTGTTATTAAATGTAGAATGTTTAAAAAAAAGAATATGTTTTAAAATTAGAAGGAAAGGATGCCTGAGGAAGGCAGAATGAAAGTATACGTGAAGTAATCAAAGAAGGTACAGGATTACTCACAAAATAAGTAATTTGGATATAGATATGAATTCAAGTACAGATACAATTGCTGCAATAGCTACAGCAGTTAATAATAGTGGTATCAGTATAATAAGAATAAGTGGAATGGAAGCACTCGAGATTGGAGATAGGATATTTCAGTCAAAAAAACCCGATAAGAAATTATCTGAAGTACAAAGCCATACCGTCCATTATGGATATATAAAAGATGAAGACACTGTAATAGATGAAGTGCTGGCAATTGTTATGAAAGGTCCGAACAGTTATACCAGGGAGGATGTTATAGAAATTGATTGCCACGGAGGAATACTGGTAACAAGAAAAATTCTAGAAATTATCGTTAAAAAAGGTGCACGATTAGCAGAGCCGGGAGAGTTCACGAAAAGAGCTTTCTTAAATGGTCGAATAGATTTATCCCAGGCAGAAGCTGTTTCTGATATAATAAATGCGAAAAGTAACTATGCTCTAAAGAATTCTGTTAAGCAGCTAAAGGGCAATGTTTATAATAAAATTAAAGATGTACGGGAAGGGTTACTCCATGACTTAGCTTATCTTGAAGCGGGACTTGATGATCCTGAGCATATTGATATCAGTGAGTTTAAAGATGAATTATTGGTTAATATAAAGGGCTATAAAAAAGAAATTAAAAAGCTGTTGGATACTGCAGGAAATGGTAAATTAATCAAAGAAGGAATTAAGACTGTTATAATGGGAAAACCCAATGCAGGTAAATCATCTCTTCTAAATGCTTTGATGGGCAGTGAGAGAGCCATTGTAACAGATGTACCAGGGACTACAAGAGATACTCTTGAAGAAACACTTATGATAGGTGAGCTTTGCTTAAATGTGGTAGATACCGCAGGTATAAGAAATACCTCTGATCTCGTAGAGAGTATAGGGGTTAAAAGAGCAAAGACCATGGGTGAAGATAGTGATCTGATTTTATATGTAGTTGATGTATCCGTACCCTTAGATGAAAATGACGAAGAAATAATTGCCTTTATAAGAGATAAAAAAGCAATCGTATTGTTAAATAAGTCTGATCTTAATATGGTTATTTCTATCGAAGAAATTCATAAGAAGACACAAAAAGAGGTAGTATTGATTTCTGCTAAACAAAGCAGTGGTCTGGAGGAGTTAGAAAAACTTATCACGGATATGTACTTTAATGGTGTCCTGGAATACAATGATGAAGTTTATATAACAAATCTAAGACAGGAAGAAGCACTGAGAAAGAGCCTGGAGAGTCTGTGTATGGTAGAAAAGACAATACTGGATGATATGCCGGAAGATCTTTACGCAGTTGATATGATGACTGGTTATGAGGCCTTAGGAACGATAACAGGTGAGCAGGTAGATGAAGATCTTATCAATACAATTTTCCGAGAATTCTGTATGGGTAAGTAGTAGTCGGGAATATAGATCAGTGGTATAATACAGCTGAATGGTGTTTGCTTATAACATCAAGTGAAAGTGGATTTTTAGAAAAGAGGTTAGTATGTCATACACATATGAAAGTTATGATGTCGTAGTAGTCGGAGCAGGTCATGCAGGTTGTGAAGCAGCCTTGGCATGTGCCAGACTTGGGATAAATACTTTAATAGTAACTATTAACATGGATAGTATTGCGTTGATGCCTTGTAATCCAAATATCGGAGGTACCTCCAAAGGTCATCTGGTCAAAGAAATAGATGCTCTAGGCGGTGAAATGGGCAAGAATATTGATAAGACCTACATTCAGTCTAAAATGCTGAATGTTTCCAGAGGACCTGCTGTTCATTCTTTAAGAGCACAGGCGGACAAGCAGGATTACAGCAGAGAGATGAGATTAGTTCTTGAAAATACCGAAAATCTTACTTTGAAGCAGGCTGAGGTGACTGAAATACTGACAGAAGACAACAAAGTTGTGGGGATAAAAACCTATTCTGGTGGAATTTATCCCTGTAAAGCTATTATTTTGTGTACAGGAACATACCTCAACGCAAGATGTATCTATGGTGATGTAAGCAATCACACTGGACCAAATGGTTTGAAATCAGCAAATTATTTAACAGATTCGCTGACCAAAGCCGGTATAGAGATGTATCGCTTTAAAACAGGTACACCGGCCAGAATTGATAAAAGATCGATTGATTTTAGTAAAATGGAAGAGCAGTTTGGTGATGAGGAAGTTGTTCCTTTCTCTTTTACCAATAGCGGTGTGGATATCAAAAAAGAACAGATATCCTGCTGGCTGACCTATACAAATGAAGAAACCCATAAGATTATAAAGGATAATATTCATCGTTCACCTTTGTATAGCGGTGATATTAAAGGAACCGGTCCCAGATACTGTCCCTCCATCGAAGATAAAGTGGTTAAGTTCGAGGACAAAGACAGACATCAGGTGTTTATTGAGCCGGAAGGTAATTATACCAATGAAATGTACGTTGGAGGTATGTCTAGTTCTTTGCCGGAGGACGTACAGTATAGAATGTATAGAAGTGTTGCTGGACTTGAAAATGCTAAGATTGTAAGAAATGCCTACGCGATTGAATATGATTGCATTAATCCGAATCAATTAAAGGCTTCATTGGAATTTCTAAAGGTAGATGGTTTATTCAGCGGCGGACAGTTTAACGGAAGTTCCGGCTATGAGGAAGCAGCGGCACAAGGGCTTATAGCAGGAATTAATGCAGCAATGAAGCTGCTTAACAAAGAACCTCTTATATTGGACAGGTCACAGGCATATATCGGAGTCTTAATTGATGACTTGGTAACGAAAGAAACCCATGAGCCTTATCGTATGATGACTTCAAGAGCAGAATACAGACTTTTACTCAGGCAGGATAATGCGGATCTCAGGCTGACTAAATTAGGATACAAAGTAGGACTGATTAGTGAAGAGAGATACCAGGAATTATTGCAAAAGGAAGAAAATATAAAGAATGAGACAAGAAGAGTAAATGAAGCCTTAATAGGCGCAAACGCTATCGTCCAGGAATTTCTTGTTAAAAATAATAGTCAAAGCCTAAAAACCGGTACTACTATAGGTGAGCTTATACGCAGGCCGGAGTTAACATATGATATGCTGGAGGAAATAGATACCGGAAGAAAAGCACTTCCTAAAGATGTAAGAGAACAGGTTAATATTAATATCAAGTATGAAGGATATATCGAGAGACAATTAAGACAGGTTGAACAGTTCAAAAAGCTCGAAAATAAAAATATTCCTGATAGTATTGATTATGAACAGGTTAAGAGTCTACGCATTGAAGCAAGGCAGAAGCTGATGAAGATAAGGCCTTCTTCTGTAGGACAGGCCTCCAGAATATCAGGCGTTTCACCGGCAGATATATCTGTTTTACTGGTATATCTGGAGCAGTTTCGCAGAAAAGAAGATCGTATAGATTAAAGACTATACTATATATACAAATAGCAAACATTAATATACGCTTACTCCGTAAGAAGAAGATTATGTTTTGATATAGTGTAATATAGGGCAGTTGCATTTTATTAAATTGCTGGAAGAAGCCTGTAGGTTTTCTTTTACAAAGGATTTAAGGATAGCTGCACTGCTTTTTCCAGCCTTTATAGCTTTTGAAGAAGTCTTCTTATTCAAACGAAAGTAACATTTAATGATAGAAAGCAGGATTTTAATGAATCAAATAGAAAAATTGATGAATGCGGCAAAGAAAGAAAATATAGTAATAACGGAAGAACAGGCAAAACAATTGGTAAAGTATTATGAAATGATTGTTGAGACGAATAAGGTAATGAACCTGACAGCTATTACTGAGTTTGATGAGGTTTTAACAAAACATTTTATGGATAGTCTTTCCATTGTACGGGTATATGATTTTAATAAATCTCTTACATTAATTGATGTAGGAACAGGTGCAGGCTTTCCGGGTATACCCTTAAAAATAATTTATCCCAAAATTAAAGTAACATTAATGGATTCTTTAAATAAAAGAATTAACTTTTTAAAAGAAGTAATCACTGAATTAGAGCTGGAGGACATAGACGCTATACATGCAAGAGCTGAAGATTTAGGTAGGGACAGTAATTACAGAGAAAAGTACGATGTATGTGTTTCAAGAGCTGTAGCAAACTTATCTACTTTAAGTGAGTATTGTATGCCCCTTGTGAAAGTGAAAGGTTTCTTTCTATCTTATAAAGGTTCAAATGTGCAAGAAGAGGTTAAGAATGCAAAAAAAGCAGTAAAACTTCTTGGTGGCAGAATAAATGGATGTGAAGAATTCAGTTTGGAGGGAGATATCGGACGATCTTTTGTAATTATTGAAAAGATTGAAAAGATATCAGATAAATACCCAAGATCCTCGGGTAAACCATCGAAAGAACCACTTTGATTCAGGAGGAAATTGATTATGATACAGGGGAAGGTAGTTGCTGCAGATAAATATGAAGATTTAATAACTGTTTGGAATTCTGTATTTCAGGATTTTGATATAACCTATCAATTCAAAGATGAAAATATTTATATAGTTCTTTATGAGGGAGTGAGAGAAGATAAACCGATTGGTGCTGCGGAATTAAAAATGATAGATGGAGAGTGTTTTATCGATCGATTGGCGGTTCTTTCAGAGAAGAGAAATAATAGAAATGGTGAGTTTCTTTTACGATTTGCATTAGATAAAGGTTTCAGTAAAGGTTATGAAAAAATATACACAAGTATACAAAAGGAACAAAAAGGTATATTCTCTCAAGTGGGATTCAATCCGACAAAAATAGACAAAATAAATTCAAATACGATAAAATGTGAAATATCACCAGATAAATTCTATAAACATTGTCGAAATTAAAATTATTCACAAAATATGATAAAAATGTGTCAAATTTGAAAAAAAACGCTTTCCTTAATGCAAATTATGGTATAATATAGTATATTATAAAGAATAACAAATTATTACTGGCTTAAATTTATATGAATGAATAAAAACACAAATGAACCTGATATTTTTAAATATTAGTATAATAGGAGAGTAATAAGAATGATTTATCAGGAAGATAATATGGGGTTTATGGAACAATTACGGGATGCTCTATGCTATATTGACGAAAATGAAAAAAGTGTTCAGCAGGAAATTGAACGAATTAATGGAAGATTAAAAAATCTTGAAGATAAAAAAAAGAAAATTCAGAAAAAAATATCTGCCATTACTTTAGACAATATTTCTGAAGATGTTTATTTAATAAATTTAAGCTTGGAAGATAAAAAATTATCAAAGTTAAAAGCTGATAAAGTTAAAATTGAAGAAGATATAAAAAAGGAAGAAGAAAAGTTCTTTGAATGTATCAGAAATAAAAACAATCTGGATAATATAAAAAGCTGTTTTCATACCTTAAAAGGTAATCTCTATGAAGATATGAATGATTTCTGTAAAAGTTATTCTGAGAAAATGGAGAAAAATGAAAGTATCAGTTATGAATTTGGATTAAATATAATCGAGACCCAAGAGACTGAAAGAAAACGAATTGCAAGAGATTTACATGATTCAACAGTACAAAATCTAACAACGATGATGCATAAAACAGAATTATGTACCAGACTGATTGATATAGATCCTATACGTGCTAAATTAGAGCTACAAACAATGGTAGGAACAATAAAAACTACGATAAATGACATGCGTAATATTATTTATGGACTTAGACCAATGGCTCTTGATGATTTAGGACTTGTACCAGCTATTGAAAAGTATATAAGAGATATTACTCAAAATTATAATATAAAAGTAACTTTGAAATTACATAATAATGAACGAACGTTGTTACCTGCCATTAATCTTACTTTATTTCGCATAATACAAGAATCTGTTAATAATGCTATTAAACACGGAAGAGCTAAAAAGATTCAAATTGACATAAATTATTTAGAAAAAGCAGTAAAAGTGCAAATCAAAGATGACGGAATCGGAATAAAAAAAGAAAAGCTGTCAGATCCAGGGGAGAACATCTTTTCAGGTTTTGGTTTATCAATGATGAGAGAAAGAGTGTCTATATTATCAGGTGATTTCAATATAGAAACAGATGAAAACGAAGGAACGAAAATAATTGTTAAGATTCCTTTGAAAAGTATTAGGAGGGTATAAGATGAGCACTATTAGGGTAGTTATTGCAGATGATCATCGTATGATAAGAGAGGGTTTAAAACAGCTTTTAGAACTTGAGGGTGATATATCTATTGTTGGTGAAGCAGGGGATGGAATTGAATGTATTGAAGAAATAGGAATTAAGAAACCGGATGTTCTGTTACTGGATATTAATATGCCCCGGATGGATGGTTTAAAGGTACTACAAAAGCTAAAAGAAATGAAGTCAAATATAAAAGTATTAATCCTTACAATACATAATGAAATTGAATATTTATTAAAAGCTGTTGATATTGGTGTAAATGGCTATGTATTAAAGGATTCTGAAAGCGATTTACTTAGAAAAGCCATATTTGCTATATATAATGGAGAAATTTTTATTCAACCTAATATGGTACCTCTTCTTAATGATAAGCTGGAGAACAGAGAAGAAGAAACTACTACTGAAAGTCTTTTAACAAAGAGAGAAATGGAAGTACTCAAACTGATAACAGAGGGTTTGTTTAATAAAGAAATAGCATATAACTTGTCTATCAGTGAGAAAACAGTTAAAAACCATGTTTCAAATATATTTAGAAAAATAAGTGTGTCAGATCGAACACAGGCTGCAGTTTATGCTATTAGAAATAATATAGTAGAAGTTTTTTAAATTAGTTGTTTGGATAGTCTTAAGGAAATATTTTAAGTTGACTATAGAATGAAAATAGTATCTGTAAAAAGACAAGGTTTTGAAGCCTTGTTTTTTTTATGTGATAATCTAGAAGTAAAGCAAGAAAATTTTAAAATTTAATTATTAGGATGTTTCACGTGAAACATATAACTACAAAATTAATAAGATTTATTTTTTATTAATGCTGCCTATTATTTCTGAATTTGGTTATTATCGTAGAAAGGTGAATTAACTTAAGATATGCTTATGCCTTTTCTCGAATAATCTGCAAAGTAAAATTTTAAATGGTACTACCTTAAATTATTTCTTTTATTTAAAGAATTAATAATTTAAAACCATACTGGTAGTATTAAAAATAAATGAAGTTATTTGTTTAATTGATTTCTTCATAAAATGGAATTATTAGATATAATATTATCTTAATGATTTTCTTTTCAGCTTTAAAATGTATAATTTATCTTAAAAGAGTAATTTTAAAATGGATAGATTGTATATTGTATGCGTAAATAGTTGTGCAGAAGGATACCATTCGTAATTAATATATCTAAACTACATTTTTAATGCTTGGAAAATCATTTTGAACTATCGAGAATGTAATATTAAATAGCAAATATCCTTTGCTTTGTAACCATTATGTTTTCTTTGTGAGTGTTGTACTTTTTGCTTTGATGGTTGATGATGGAAGCTAGATTAGGTTCATTCGTCCGGAGCTGCAGGGGTATAGGTAATATCCGTACACCAGTAATTTCTAATTTCAGTTGTACTAAAATCACAGTTTTAGTTTATAGATTCAATTGTATTTTTCGGAGGAATAGCAGCTTTTCTTGAAGTTATGCCAGATTATCTTTCTATTATGAACCGTTGCCCATATCATGCATATATGTGTACTCTTTTTAACATTGATAACTTTACCCTACACTGTCTAATCAGTATCACATGAATTTATGTGTAAAATATCTGACTCGCTTTAAGATAAAAGTTTATTTAATTTATTTATAATTTATAGACTATTAGTGGCGATATAAAATATAAAGACGGGAGTCTTTATATAGATAATACAGAGATGTCTAATGCTTTACTTATAACTTTAACGGCATAGTATAATATGTATTTCTTATGAAGGCAACGATTTTCTCTATTATTTACTAGTATATAGGTAGTAACTTTATTGAAAATTCATCTTCAATAAAAAGTTCGCAGTAGGTTTTTCTAGTTTTTACAATCCATAGACATGAGTTCTTCTTTTTTGATACTTTACCTTGAGGTTTTTTAGTATGATTGTAAATTGAATATTTGTATCACGATATTTATAGCTCAAGAAGTAAATAATATCTGAATAATATAAGCAATAACCTTTTATTAAATTACTCCAAATAACGGATAAACAATTGGTATTTGTTTAAAAACACTACTTTAGTTAACATTCTAAAAATATAAACATTTTATATCTATATTTATATAGTAAGATAGAACCAAGTTTTGCTATTATAATAAAATAAATCAAATTATAATTAAGGTGTGGTTTAATAATGTTTCACGTGAAACATTATTAATTATCGTTCTAATTATCAAATACAGCAAAATTATACTGAATTTATATAGATAAATAAAAACAATAATGTTATAATAAATGGTAGTCCAAATGACTTCAAAATAATATACAATAAGATAAATTTTATATTATTTATTGTTGATATAAGGTATGTACATAAGGGCATGTAATTAAAAATTAATTACATGAATGAAGGAGGAAAAGATGGGACGAATAATAGCAGTTGCTAATCAAAAGGGAGGAGTAGGAAAAACTACTACCACCATAAACCTCTCTGCTTGCCTTGCTGAGAAAGGAAAAAATGTTCTTACCATTGATATAGATCCTCAGGGAAATACATCAAGCGGACTCGGAGTAAAGAAGAATGAGTTGAGCTTTACGGTTTATGATTTGATTATAGGTAATTGTAGTATTGAAGAATGCCTGGTAGAAAATGTATATGAAAATTTATCATTACTTCCCTCCAATGTTAATCTGGCAGGTGCCGAAATCGAATTAATCGGGGTTGAAGAACGAGAATTTATTTTGAAAAAAGAAATTGAGAAAGTAAGAGATAAATATGATTTTATCATTATTGATTGCCCACCCTCACTAAACACACTTACAGTAAATGCTATGACAACAGCTGATACAGTTTTGGTACCTATACAATGTGAATACTATGCATTGGAGGGATTATCACAGTTAATACATACGATTAATCTGGTAAGACAAAGATTAAATCCTCAGTTAGAAATTGAAGGTGTTGTATTTACCATGTATGATGCGAGGACAAACTTGTCTCTGCAAGTAGTTGAGAATGTTAAGCAGAATCTTGAGCAAAATATATATAAAACTATAATACCAAGAAATGTTCGTCTTGCAGAGGCTCCAAGTCACGGCTTACCAATTAATATATATGATCCAAAATCTGCTGGGGCTGAGGGTTATAGAGATTTAGCTGACGAGGTAATAGAAAAAAAGTAATAGTTAAGTAGTATAGTAGAAAAGGAGATTTATATGGCTGTTTCTAAGAAGGGGTTAGGTAAAGGACTTGACTCTATGATTCCAGATAAAAGTAATACAAAAAAGAATACAGTTAACGACGGTAATGGAAAAATAGATGTTTCACGTGAAACATTAATACCTATAAATGAGGTTGAGCCTAATAGAAAGCAACCAAGAAAATATTTTGATGAAGACTCACTACATGAGCTATCGGATTCAATCAAACAATTTGGTGTTATTCAGCCTCTGATAGTGCAAAAAAAGGATAAATATTATGAAATTATTGCGGGTGAAAGAAGATGGAGAGCTGCTAAGCAAGCCGGGTTAAAAGAAATACCAGTAATAGTAAAAAATTATACACCGCAAGAAGTAATGGAAATTGCTATTATAGAAAACATACAAAGAGAAGACTTGAATCCGATTGAAGAGGCAATAGCTTATCAAAATCTTATTAAAGAGTTTAATTTGAAACAGGATGAAGTGGCAGAAAGAGTATCAAAAAGTAGAACTGCAGTTACTAATACAATGAGACTTTTAAAACTCAGTGAAAAAGTTCAACAGATGTTAATAGATGATATGATATCAGGTGGACATGCCAGAGCCTTATTAGCTATTGAAGAAGAAGAGATACAATACCAGACAGCTATGAAAGTGTTTGATGATAAGTTAAGTGTTCGAGATACTGAAAAGTTAGTTAAAAAAATAGTAGCTCAGCTAAATGAGGTAAAAGAGGAAGTTGCTCCTGTAAAAGAAGATAGCTTTCTATATCGTGATATAGAAGAAAAAATCAAAAAAATTATGGGTACAAAAGTATCTATTAAGAAGAAAAACAATAATAACGGAAAAATAGAAATAGAATATTATTCTGTAGAGGAATTAGAGAGAATTATTGATCTATTTGAAACGATAAACTAAAGGAGACCTTCTCATGCTGTTAAGTGATTACATAAGTGAATATATTGATTTTATTGTAATAGGCTTTGCTGCCATTATAATAATTATGTTAGTTTGTCTTATAGTACTGTTTGTGAAATCCAGTAAATTGAAAAAACATTATAAGAAATTTATGGATGGTGCAGACGGTAAAAGTCTTGAAGTGCAGTTTGAAGATAAGTTCAGTCAGTTGAAAGCGTTAAAAGACCAAAGTAATATTCATACGGAGCAAATAAAAAAGATATTTGAAAATTTAGCAGTAGCTTATCAAAAAATTGGTATAGTTAAGTATGATGCTTTTCAGGAAATGGGAGGAAAATTAAGTTTCACACTAGCTATCTTGAATGATGATAATGATGGTTTTGTCCTTAATTCAATGCATTCTACCAGAGAAGGTTGTTATACTTATGTAAAAGAAATAATAAAGGGAGAATCTTTTGTAGTATTGTCATCTGAAGAAAAACTAGCATTAGAAGAAGCTAAGAAAACAAGAAATTATATGGAATAAAATATATCAATTATAAAATATATTAAGTATTAATATATCAAGAAAAAGATATATCAAGAAAAAGATATATCAAGAAAAATATAAATCAAGAAAAAGATATATTAAGAAAAAGATATATTAAGAAAAAAATATATTAAGAAAAAAATGCATCAAGAATATATAAAAAGGCCGTCTGCATTCGCAGACGGCCTTTTCAGGCAGGTTGTTTTTGTAATGTAGATTCATATCAATTAAATATTATTTCTTAGCAGGTACGTTATCTTTTCCATAGTAAGCTGTTAAATATAAATCCTTTAATTCAGATACTAATGGAAGTCTGGGATTTGCTGTTGTACACTGATCACCAAATGCTAAGTCTGCAAGTGGATTAACTTTTGTTAAGAAATCCTTCTCATCAAGACCATACTCTTTTAAAGTTGCAGGAATTTCAAGGAAAGCATTTAACTTCTCAATTTCTGTTGCTAGTATTTCAACAGCATCATCATTATTCTTAGGAGCAAAACCTAATTTCTTCATTAAGTTAAAAATCTTATCCCCTACAATATAGTTCTCATATTTAGGCCATGATGTAAATTTGGTAGGGCAGGAGGTACCATTGTAACGAACTACATGAGGGAGTAAGATGGCATTTGCACATCCATGAGGTACATGATATTCACCACCGAGTTTATGAGCTAAGGAGTGATTGATACCAAGGAATGCATTTGTAAATGCCATACCAGCAATAGTTGAAGCATTGTGCATTTTTTCTCTAGCCACTGGATCTTTCTCTCCAAATTCGAAAGACCTTTTCAGGTATGTGAATACCATCTCAATAGCGTGTACTGCTAATGCATCTGTATAGTCAGAAGCAAGAATGGAGATATATGCTTCAATTGCGTGTGTTAAAACATCCATACCGGTCCATGCTGTTGATTTCTTAGGTACTGACATAACGAAATCTGGATCAATGATTGCAACATCAGGAGTTAATTCATAATCAGCAAGAGGATATTTCTTGTTCTCAGTTTTGTCAGAAATTACTGCAAAAGAGGTAACTTCTGATCCGGTACCGGAGGTGGTAGGAATAGCAACCAATTTAGCTTTCTTTCCTAACTGAGGGAATTTATAGGTACGTTTTCTTATATCCAAGAACTTAAGGGACATGTTCTTAAAATCTGCATCCGGATTCTCATAGAATAACCACATTCCTTTTGCAGCATCAATAGCAGAACCACCGCCTAATGCGATAATGACATCAGGTCTGAATTTATTCATGGAGTCTACACCCTTCATGATTGTCTCGAGAGAAGGATCGGGTTCTACCTGATCAAAGATCTCGCAGTGAACATATTCTTCTCTTTTTCTTAACTGATAAAGAACCTTGTTTACATATCCAAGCTGTGTCATAGCAGGGTCAGTAACAATAAATGCTTTTGTTATATCAGGCATTTTGGAAAGATAAGCTGTTGAACCTGATTCAAAGTAAATCTTGTTAGGAATCTTAAACCATTGCATATTGTTTCTCCTCTTAGCCACACGTTTGATATTTACCAGGTCAACTGCTGAGACATTGTGGGTGGTTGAGTTTCCGCCGTAAGATCCACATCCAAGTGTTAAGGAAGGCATATTTGTATTGTATAAGTCACCAATTGCACCATGAGTAGAAGGAGAGTTAACGATGATACGTCCGGTCTTCATACGATTTGAAAACTCTGTAATAACAGTTTGATTGGTTGAATGAAGTACGGAGGAGTGGCCCATACCGCCATTTGCTAACATCTTCTCGCAAAGACTCATACCATCTTCCACATCTTTTGCTTTAACAACTGCTAAAACAGGTGATAACTTTTCAATAGAAAGTGGATATTCTTTGCCTACACCATCAATCTCTGTGCATAAAATCTTTGTTTCCTTAGGAATTGTAAATCCGGCAAGAGCTGCGATTGCTGCAGGTGACTGTCCAACTATGGCAGGATTTACGGATAATTTTTCTATATTAATTACAACAGGCTCTAATTTTTTGATTTCTTCTTTGGTTGCAAAATAGCAGCCTGCTTTTTTCATAAGTTCAATAACTTCTTTATATACAGGGGCTTCAATAATAGCAGCCTGCTCAGAAGCACAAATCATACCATTATCAAAGGATTTGGAAAGAACAAGGTCATTTACTGCACGTTTTAAAACAGCAGTTTTCTCAATAAAGCAAGGTACGTTACCAGGACCAACTCCTAAGGCAGGTTTTCCGGAGGAATATGCGGCTTTAACCATTCCAGGACCACCGGTTGCAAGAATGCATGCTACACCAGGATGGTTCATTAATACTGATGTTGCTTCCACGGAAGGATACTCAATCCATTGGATACAATCTTTAGGAGCACCAGCACTGATTGCTGCATCATATAAGGTTTGTGCGGCTGCTTTGGAACACTGTTGTGCACTTGGATGGAAACCGAAAATTATAGGATTTCTTGTTTTAATACAGGAAATTATCTTGAACATTGTTGTTGAAGTGGGATTGGTTACAGGAGTTACACCAGCTACTATACCAATTGGTTCTGCAACGGTCATGTAATCTTCCTCTTCATTGTCTTCTATAATACCAACTGTTTTCTGATACTTAATGGAGTGCCAGATATACTCTGTAGCAAAGATATTCTTTGTTATCTTATCTTCATAAATACCACGTTGTGTTTCCTCAACTGCCATTTTAGCAAGGTACTGCTGTTTAGCAAGTCCGGCCAGTGCCATTTCATGAACGATAGTATCAATTTGTTCCTGATCGTAATTCATAAACTCTTTCAGAGCTACCTGTGCATTCTTAACTAGTTGATCTACATGTTCCTGGGGGGTAGGTTGTTTTTTCTCACTCATGGGAGTCCTCCTTATATATGTTAAATTCTTAACAATTAACTGCGCTGCTTATTACACATTTAATATATCAAATTGTTATTAATTTGTCAAACTAATATTTTGTATATCGTGCATAAAATAGCACCTAAGTTTTTGTGCAAAAAGTGCATATACCGTACAGAATGCACAAGTGGAAAATTTGTGAAATTGCTGATTTAACAAATTGTATAAAAAAAATGTCATTTTATAAATTTATTGTTAAGTAATTAACAATGCACTGGAACTATTTTTCTGTACCTATATTGACATTGCCGTTTTTATCCGATATTGTATTAAGAAGAAACTAATATTATTTTCGTTGATAGTATACAAATGATAAGGATCATTACCCTTTGTATATACATGAGGTATCTATATGAGAAAGGTGTTACTTGATACAATCAAGGGACATGAATTACTAGCCAGGGATATCATAACAGACAGCGGTATTGTGATTATGTCAGCAGGAGCCCCTGTTAAGATAGAATATGCCAAGAAACTGAAAGAATTAGGATATAGTTATATATGTATAGAAGATGAATTATCCCAAGGCGTTAACGAAGAAGAGAATATTGAAGAAAAAATTAAATATGAATGCCAGGACATAGTGCGGGATGTTATAGAACGTTATACTTATCAAGGGTATGGTGAATTAGAAGAAATTAAAAATGTTGCAGAAAATATAATCTGTGATATAGTTAACTCACCTCACGTTTTATATAGTATATCAGGTATACGAAAAAAGAATGAAGGTACTTATGCCCATTCTTTAAATGTATGCGCCATGTCTGTTTTGATTGCATTACGAATGAAATTAAGTAAAGATAAAGTAAGGCAGATTGCTCTGGGCAGCTTACTCCACGATATGGGATACAATCTGGTAAAGATTGATTATCATAATTACAATTATCTAAAGAGCAGTAAGGAAGAGCAAAAAGAACTAATGAAGCATGTTGTGTATGGATATTCTTCCGTTATCAAAGAGAACTGGCTTCCAGTAGCTTCGAAAGATATTATCTTATGCCACCATGAAAGAATTGACGGTTCAGGATTTCCTTTTCATAAAAAGGGTGACAAGATTAAAATAGGAAGTAAGATTGTAGCTGTATGTGATGCTTTTGACAGCCTTGTATATGGTTTCCTGATACCGAAGCTGAAGGTGCACCATGCTTTGGACTATATCGTCAGTCAGGCCGGTATTAAGTTTGATTTTGAAGTTGTACATTGCTTTATAGAGCTTATAGCAGCATATCCAAATGGTACAGTTGTAGTTACTGATGAAGGTGAGACTGGAATTGTGTTAAGACAGAACACCAAATGCCCTACAAGACCGGTATTGCGTATGCTGACTGACAGCAATGGACGTAATTATGCTAATTGGATAGAAAAGGACCTTAAAACTGACCTGTCAACCATGATTGTTGATACTATGGATACAGATGACTATATAGGGTAAATACTATTATAAGGGACAATTTGTCATTTATACGCTTGTTATGTTCTGATAGGATATTTCTTTATGATAATTCGGGTTACAGATTAAAAAGTAAAAGCTTGTATCTGCAATTTCTGGAAAGAAAATATGATTTAGTAATATAAATAATACAAAAATATGAGAAATAAAAACAATAATGCTGCAAAGTAATATATGTAAGTATTGCAAGGTTATAAATGGTTTGCATACAAAGTAATAAGTTATGTAAAGCAATGAGGTATATAAAGTATAGTAATATAAATATACAAAGTAATAAAGGGATATAAAGTAGTAAAGGAAGTTAAAGGAATATAAGTATGTAAAGTAGTGAACGAATACAAAGTAATATAAATCAAACACAGTAATTTAACTTGTCATCAGATACAAAATATGATATAAGTAATAGATATTCATTGATTTTCATTTTATGGGTATGTTAAATAAGCTAATCTCCATATAATAAGGTAATTCAATGATTGTATGAAGCCGGCATTGTTGTGATATAAACACATATCAAACCTCTATTTTAGAAGTATTGAAAAGAGGTCTGTGGTCTGTGGATGTTAATGTGGTAATATGAAGTTAATTTCCACTATTGATTGGAGTGCGCTAAGGTGCGAATGATAGTAGTGTGAATTATTGAAATATAATTCATACCCTGATTTGTGGCAGTGCTATATCTGCAAGCAGATGAGGCATGTAATGGAAGCAAGGTGAGATAAGGAGTAATTATGTTCACCTGCTGACCTAAGACCTTGTGTAAGCTGGTTAGAACATTAAACTGCTGGAAATAAGGAAATAATTGGTGGGTTAGATTATGCAGCAGTATCGCAAGCCTGCTTGCGATGTGCATAGGGATTAGGTTGAAATTGTTTTCAACTTCTGATTTATGCGATATACAATCAGCTAACCAGTATATGCAGGAAAGAGGTTATTATGCATAGTTTTTTAAGAGCGATTGGTTTTACGAACATGAAAGATAGATTAGATCTGGAACGTCTGGTTAATCTGATTACAGAGCAGCCTACGGATAAGAGGATATATACTCAGCAGGATGGCAGGATTTTTGCGGAGATAACAAAATTATTCAGTAAGCAGATTGGCGTTACAGTAAGAGGAGAGTATGACAGCCAGGGTAAGTTTTACATGGAACATTATTTTCCTTATATTAAAGGAAGTTACATCAGTACAAAAGAAGAGGTATCTATTATAAAGAGAGTAGATACAGATGCTTATACAGGAATGAGCGATGATGTCAGGTTAGGTGTATCCCTGATTTTTTATTTGCAGAATGTAGTTGATTATCTGAATGAGTCCAAAGACAAGAAACAGTTTGACAGACCTTTTTCCATATATCTATCTGCTTTATCTGTATCAGGTAAGATACTTCTCCCTCTGGAGAGGGATGAGAAGCTGGCCAAGAGCAATACTGCAGAGGTTCAATATAGAAGGCAGTTGATTTCAGAAGCAAAGAAAGGTAACCAGGAGGCTATTGACAGTCTGACAATTGATGATATCGATATGTATGCCATGATTTCAAGACGTGCTAAGGTTGAAGACATCTATACAATCGTTGAGACCTCTTTTACGCCTTATGGTTCTGAATCTGACAATTATACTATATTAGGTACTATAATTGATCTGGATGTCCTAAAAAACGAAATTACAGAGGAAGAGATGTATAATCTGAGTATCTCTTGTAATGATGTCATTTTTCAGGTTACTATAAACAAAACTGATTTATATGGAGAGCCTTTGGTAGGCAGAAGGTTTAAGGGAAATATCTGGCTTCAGGGATATGTCGATTTTTTAAGCAGTAATGTATAACAATAGTCATACCAGTCAAAAATATTGCCGTTTGGGGTTGACTATTTGGTCTTAAAATAGTAGAATATTTTTGCTGTTGTTTTAAATAAGATAGCAGGGTTTACAATAAAGCACGTTCTCGTAGCTCAGCAGGATAGAGCGATCGCCTCCTAAGCGATAGGTCGCACGTTCAAATCGTGTCGGGAACGCTTAAAAGGCTGTTGTAGTAATCTACAACAGCCTTTTTTAAGTTCTTTTTATGGTTAAGGCGCGTAAAACATATCCGCACCTTATGATATATTCTTTATTATGAAGTTAGCTTTTATAACTAATATGACTAATTAGTCTTTCTACATTCATTATATTAATCAAGAAACAATTCTTGCAATTGCTGAATTTTCAAATTGATTTTCTTTCGTAATCATAGTATCCACCTGCCAATAAAGCTTTAGCTTCTAGCTTTACAGGTCAAGATAATCATTTTTTGAGTAATAACGTTTACCCTTTTTCTTTTTTGCGTTATAAGCATTCTTTCTCCTACGATAAGGTAATTCCACAAAGAAAAGATATAGGGTTACGGATACAAGAATCACGATAATTATTATGGCAATAATGATTATACGCAGTCTTCCATTGTCATCCTGTGTTTCCTGAGGCATTGAAACCCCTTTGGTTACTATTGTTTTTGGAGTTTCCGGAATGAAGTTGTTATTTAACACATAATCGGAAGCTGTTGTGGAGTATACGATATCTGCAGAACCTACATAAGTATTATCGTAGGTAAAACGCATTGTTCCGATATTGTTGTCACCTTCTTTCAGTTTGTTCAGGGGAGAATATGAAATTGTACTCTCAGCTTCATCAAATTTAACCCCTTTTGGTAAAATAACACTGCCAGTACTGCTTAATTTTAAAGGAGATGTTGTTCTGCTGAACAAGGGGGTATATTGGGTAAATAATTCTGTATTGCCGGTTTTATCAGGGGAAACTTCGTTTACAACATTGTGTTTTGTATAATTTTCAAAACCATAATTAAGCAATGCTTCCGTATCTCCATATTCATTGGGTATGGAATCACAATACATAATAACACTGATTAAAGTCATTCCGTCACGTTCTGCAAAAGTAACAAGGGTATATTTGGCCTTTGAGGTATAACCGGTCTTACCGCCAAGCGTTCCTTCAAATGAATAGGTTCCTTTTATCATACCGTGATGGTTGGCCAGATACCTGGATTCCTTTTGGATATTAGTTGGTGGAATGGTATAGGTCTTTGTACCAGTAATCTTACGGAATGCTTCATTATTAATAGCAGCTCTTGAAATAAGAGCCATATCGTAGGCACTTGTATAATGATTTTCGTCGGGCAGTCCATGGGGGTTGATAAAGTTAGAATCAACACAGCCAAGACTGGCAGCTTTTTTATTCATCATGTCAGAGAAAGCAGAGACACTGCCAGCAACATGTTCTGCTACGGCGTAGGATACTTCATTAGCGGATTCCAGCATTACCGCATAGAGACTTTGCTCCATGGTTAATTTTTCACCTACGTCGATACCAATTCGGCTGCTGTCCAGATCTACATCGTAAATGGCATTTTTAGAAAAGGTTACGATTTCACCGGGAGTTGAATTTTCCAAAGCCACTAAGGTAGTCAGAACTTTGGTAATACTGGCAGGGTAGTGCTTTTCATGTATGTTTTTGGCATATAGGATTGTTCCGGTGGAAGCTTCCATTACAATAGCTGCCTCGGAAGCAACATTTGGCATGTCACCTACGTTTAAGGCTTCATTTTCAGCTACTTTTTTTGTATTTGTGGATTTATCGTCATTTGTATTGTTTTCGCTGTTATTATCCAGTGATTCGTCAGTTGCTGCTGTGCTGGGGGTTATATCGGATGCAGCCAGAGCATGTACATTATAAACGGTTGTATTTAATATTAATGCGCACAAAGCACATATAAGAAAGAGTGATTTTCTCATGACAACTCCTTATTGGACAATATTTATAGTATGGGAATTTTTTCAGTATTTATTTAGGCATTACTTCAGTAAGCTATAAAATAAGTGATAATACTTTTAAATAGCTTACGTTTATTATATGGTTTTCATCTATTTTATCGTTCGTTATATGTTATCTGATCGAATTGTATCGAAACTATGTATTTATATAAAATTTTTTATTATATTTATATATTATAGATGATTTCACAGGTTGTAGCAAGCATTAAAGGGAGGTTAAGAAAAAATTAATGAAATAATGATTTACTTTCCAGCAGATAAAGAGAAAAAAATACCAATATGAATACTTTTAGTGAAAAACCCCCTTACCATTTTGCCTGATAGAAAGAAAGGAAATAGTAAGGGGGTTTTCAGCTATAATTAAAGGATATGATTATTTTTGACCATAATATGCATTTGCGCCGTGTTTTCTGAGATAGTGTTTATCTAAGAGCTCCTGTTGAATGGAGGGAAGTTTTCCTTCTGACAAAGAGAGATTATGCCAAGCCATAAAAGCAACCTCTTCCAGTACTACAGCATTGTGAACGGCATTTTTTGCGGAAGTTCCCCAGGTAAAGGGACCATGGCTGTATACTACAACTCCCGGTACAGCTAACGGGTCAATTCCTCTTTCCCTGAAGCACTCGATAATAACTGTTCCAGTTTCCTTTTCATAGGCAGCAGCTATTTCTTCCGGAGTCATCTTTCTGGTACAGGGAATCTCTCCATAAAAATAATCGGCATGGGTGGTGCCAAAAGCCGGAACACCTCTCCCTGATTGTGCGAAGATAGTTGCCCATCTGGAATGAGTATGCACGATTCCTCCAAGGCTGGGAAAAGCCTTGTAAAGCTCTATATGAGTGGCAGTGTCGGAGGAAGGATTTAATTTACCTTCGACAGTTTTACCGTCCAGATCGACTACTACCATATCCTCAGGGGTCATTACATCGTACTCGACACCGGAGGGTTTGATAACCATAAGACCGCTTTCTTTATCAAAGGCAGATACATTACCCCAGGTAAAGGTTACAAGATTATGTTTAGGGAGAAGCATATTTGCTTCATATACCTCTTTCTTCAATACTTCTAACATAGGCTTATTCTTCTTCCTTATTATTTTAATTTCCAGGCAATATCCTGTAAGAATAACTGTTGTTTTAAGTTTTCTACGGTTGTACTTTCGGAAATATGAACATATTCGATATCCATCATTTCAGCCCAGTCCTGCATCTGCTCAGCTGTAATGCTATAGGAGAATACAGTATGGTGCGCGCCACCGGCAAGTATCCAGCACTCGGCACCTGTTTTCAGATCCGGCATAGCTTTCCACATAACACGTGCTACTGGAAGGTTTGGCATATCATAAATAGGTTTAACAGCAACCACATCCTGGACGATGAGACGTAGACGTCCGCCCATATCAACTAAAGATACAACAATTGCTTTTCCTTCATGGCCTTCAAATACTAGTCTAGCTGGATCAGCTTTACCGCCGATTCCAAGGGGATGAACTTCAATCTTAGGTTTTCCGGCTGCAAGAGTAGGGCAAACCTCAAGCATATGAGCCCCTAAAGATAATTCATTACCTTTTGTGAGATCATAAGTATAATCCTCCATGAAAGCAGTTCCGCCGGGAAGACCTTCTGCCATACGCTTTAATATATGAGTAAGAGCTGAGACTTTCCAATCTCCTTCACCGCCGTAGCCGTAACCAGCTTCCATTACTCTCTGGCTTGCAAGTCCGGGAAGCTGCTCCATTCCGTGAAGATCTTCAAAGGTGTTGGTAAAGGCACCGTATCCGCCTTCTGTAATCATCTTCATAAGAGCAACTTCTACCTTTGCCTGGTAACGAACGGAGGCAATATTGTCCGTATTGAATTCATATTTCTCTTCATATTCTTTCATCACTGCATCAATCTGGGCTTCAGTAACGTTATTGATTTCAGCTACTAAATCACCAACAGCTGTTGTATTTACCTGCCAGCCAAGCTTTATCTGAGCTTCAACTTTATCGCCTTCTGTTACAGCTACCTGACGCATGTTATCGCCGAAACGAATAACTTTTAAGCCTTTACTTACAGCTACACCTACTGCTGATCTCATCCAGCTTCCGATACGCTCCTGAACATCTTCATCTTCCCAGTAGCCGGCGATGACTTTTCTTGCCATACGTAATCTGGTGCCAATAAAACCATGCTCTCTATCGCCGTGAGCAGACTGATTTAAGTTCATGAAATCCATATCAATTCCTTCGTTAGGGATTGTACGGTTAAACTGTGTATGAAGGTGCAGATAAGGTTTCTCCAGGCGAGTTAATCCATTGATCCACATTTTGGATGGAGAAAAGGTATGCATCCAGGTGATGATACCAAGGCAATTGTCTGCATAGTTAGCCTCTTTAACCAAGGCAGTAATTTCATCGGGTGTCTTAACGATGGGCTTGAATATAACAGAGCAGGGAATGGCGGATGATTGGTTCAAGGTATCAGCAATAACCTTTGAGTGCTCTGCTACCTGCTTCAGTGTATCAGGTCCGTATAAATGCTGGGAGCCTGTTATAAACCAGAATTCATATTGTTTTAGTGACATAATAAGTCCTCCTTATTAATTTTGCAAGATTGGATAGTATTAGTACATAAAATGTTAGTGTATCTGGATGAAATTATTACATGCAATACATTTGTGTGATTGGATGATCTATTGCATGTAATGTATTTCTGGTGAATGCAATAATGCACTCGTTAAAATAATAGTATGAAACAGCTTAACGGTCTAACCAATGTAATCGGATGTAAGTAGTATTCTTGGATGAACTTCTTAACAGCAGGTGTTACATTGTTAGTTTATACAGCATTCATCTGACTAAAATTAAATATCCTTGGACAGCCGCAGCTGAAATATTTTGTTACAGCTGCAGCCAGAAAATTAATCAAAGTGTTTAACAAAAGATTAAGTATACCGAAGTATAATACTGTTATTGATTTGTGATGGATTACGGATGTAAGTTAATATAATTTGTTATATATAATGCTGTATAATTAAGCCTGTTCCTTTTTCAACTGTTTAAGCCTTTTCATAACATCGTTGGCTCCACGGCCAAAATAATCATGAAGTAGGGTATATTCTGCATAAAGCTTATCGTAAATGGCTGCATTTTCGGAAATAGGAGTATAAATGGTATCCTTTAATTTACCCATAACACTGCCTGCTTTAAATACATCATCATATCCACCTTTTGCAGAACCCGCTGCTACAGTACCAAAAATAGCACTTCCAAGAGCAGGACCCTGGGTGGTACCACCGATCTTAACTGGCAGCTTGATTACGTCTGAATATATCTGCATAGCCATAGGATTCTTTAAGGAGATACCGCCGGAGGCATAGAACTCCTCTACAGGTACACCGTTATTCTGGAAGGTTTCAATAATCTTACGAGTGCCATAAGCCGTTGCCTCAATTAATGCACGGTACATTTCCTCAGGCTTTGTCTGTAAGGTCATACCAAGAATAAGTCCAGTTAAATCCACATCAACTAATACAGAGCGATTACCATTCCACCAGTCAAGAGCTAATAAACCGCTTTCTCCGGGTTTTAAGGCGCTGGCTTTTTTCGTTAGATATTGATGTATGTTCAAACCTTCTGCTTTAGCAGCCTCGTAGTATTCTGCACTTACACAGTTCTCTACAAACCAGGCGAAATGATCTCCGACACAGGACTGTCCGGCCTCATAACCGAAATAGCCGGGGCATACTCCGTCTTCAACAACGCCGCACATTCCGGGAACAGTGGACTCCTTCTCACCTAAGAGAATATGGCAGGTTGAGGTGCCCATAATTGCAAGCATTTTTCCGGGGCCATCTATCTTAACCGCAGGTACGGTAACGTGAGCATCCACATTTGCTACTGCAACTGCCGTTCCGGGTACTAAACCTGTAAAGGCAGCAGAGTGCTCTGTAATCTCACCAGCTTTGGCTCCCAAAGGAACTATCTCACAGTTCAATTTGTCCTCTACGACATTTTCAAGACGAGGGTCCAACTGTTTGAAGAAGGATTTATCAGGATAGCCTTCTTTCTTATGCCACATTGCTTTGTAACCTGCAGTACAGGAGTTTCTTGTCTGTACACCTGTTAACTGCCAGATTACCCAGTCAGCAGCTTCTATAAAAAAATCTGCTTCTTCATAGATTTCAGGTGCCTCTTCGAGGGTCTGCCATATCTTGGGGAACATCCACTCAGAGGATATCTTTCCGCCGTAACGGGCCAGCCAGCTCTGGTTGGTTTCTTCTGCAATCTGATTTAATTTGTTTGCTTTATCCTGAGCTGCATGGTGTTTCCAGAGCTTAATGTAGGCATGTGGATCATCTTGATATTTCTCAAGAAAGCACAAAGGTGTTCCATCCGCTTTTACCGGCAGCATTGTGCAGGCAGTAAAGTCAATACCTACACCGATAATATCCTCTGCAGCTATTCCAGCTTTTTTAATTACTGCGGGAATCGTTGTGCTAAGTACTTCCAGATAATCAGCGGGATGCTCCAAGGCCCAGTCGGGAGCGAGTTTCTTTCCACTTGGCAGACATTCATCCATAACTGCATGAGTATAGTCCTTAACGGCATCGGCTAGTTCCTCACCTGTTTCAACATTTACGAGCAAAGCTCTTCCGGACAGAGTACCAAAATCTACCCCAATTGAATATTTTGGCATTACGTGTTACCTCCTTAAAATCAGTTGTTTATTGTATCTGTAAGTACAAGTAAAATTATTAGATGTACATACAAGTAAAGATATCTTTATTCTATCTGAATTTGTGTGAAAAAGCAAGAACTAAGTGAGGTTTACATCAGCTATTTAGGTTCGTTACGGAACCCCTTATCTTAACGGAAGGATCTAATTTGACCTGCTCTGTGTATAAGGGATTATTCAGGCATTGCAGCAGGAGCTGGGCAGCTTTCTTACCCACTTTTTTGGAGGGATATACCACAGATGTAAGGTTGTATACCATTTCTTTTGCAAGGAAGGAATTATCAAAACTTACGAGGGATTTATCCTCCGGTATTCTGATATCATTTCGTTTGAACAGATTTATGAGAGCAACTGCGACCTGATCGTTGTAGCAGACAATTCCGGAGGTTTTCTCCAGACGCTCTAATATCATCTTGTCCATACCGCCGTTGATCAGATATTTAAAATCTTCTGTAGTATACCATAAATAGGCTTCATCTATTACAGGCTGTTTGTGTTTCTTTATTGAAAGCTGCATGCCTTCAAATCGTCTTAAGCCCTGGATATCATCCGATTTGAAAATTCCACCGATGCCTTTATGACCGTTGTCAATAAGATTATCTGTTATCATTTCACCGGCCTTTCGGTCATCCAATACAATATAAGAGCCGTTATAATTATGATAATAGCCATTGATAAAAACAGTGGGAATATTCTTTTCTTTCAATCTTGTATAGAATGCTTCATTGGCATTATAAAGAGCAGATTTTGTACCTTCTACAATAAGGCCGTCCACACCGCTGGCAATAAGCTTCTGGAGACAGTTTTCTTCATCGGCTTGCTTATTATGTGTAATTCCAAGAGCCATGGTATAACCCTCAGCAGTTAATACCTCCTCGATTCCGTGTATGATGCTTGGAAAAATATAATCATCCAGATAAGTGGTTATTACACCTATGCGCATGGTTTTATCCTGAGCCGGTTTTACAGGTGGAATGGAGACATAGGTTCCGCTTCCCTGTTCCCTGGCAAGAATACCTTCCGCAACCAGATCACCGATGGCCTGCCTTACGGTCTGTCTGCTGAAATGAAAAGTATTAGCCAGTTCATTTTCCGAAGGGATCTTATCACCTACCCGGAAGGTATTATTCGCTATATTTTCTCTTAGCCAGCTGCTTAAGATGGTATGTTTAGACTGTTCCTTCGTTTTCATATATGCCTCATTTCTGCAAGGTTTTTCAGTTCTTATTTCTGTCATTAAAATTATAATTTGAACTTATATGAATTAATTGAATGGAAAATATTTGGATAATTGATTTGATACTGGTACATTGGTTCTTATTCCATTCAATTAATAGCTTTTACTATATCACTAATTGTACTATAAAAAATGCAAGTTGTAAATACAACTTTACAACTTGTATAAATTAGTTATTTAAAATACTAAAGTACTGTTTTTCACTATTGACACAGAGCCAAAAAAACAGCCTTCCCTTTAAGTGCTTAACTTTAAAAGGAAGGCTGTATGTCTTGCTATATAGAAAGCAGAGTCAGGTACGTCTGCTTTTGATTACCTTAAGTCTTGTGAATTCTTCTCTCTCTTTTTCTTCAAGAGCATTCTGTATGTTATGAACTAACTCTACATAATGGGGAATTGTTATATTCTTTAAGGCATTGGCACGTTTCTGTGTCTTATTAATACTGGTTGCCAGACGATAGGCGGAGTTTTCTATGGTGGCAAGACGCAGAGTAAGCTCTTTCACCTTACGAAAACTGCTGGTGGCTTCATCCAGTGACAACCTGGTATTAAAGAAAGAGTAAGTGGGTTTTTCATCCTCCAGCTTAAAATCTACCAGTGGGATTTCTGTTCCCATAATACTTCTTTGTTTAATTTCAATGGAATTCTCTTCCGGAATGGTAAAGCTTAAGTCTTCTACATTCCGGATTCCCATTTCTATATTAGCTTTTTGCAAAGCCGCATATGCACTGGTAAAGGTTCCATCGATTTCTGTCTGGATATCCTTTGCCTTATCAATCAGTTCCATCAGTTCACGAATAAGGATGTTTCTTTTCTTATCCATCAACTCATAGCCCTGTTTTGCTAAGGTAAGGGAGTTCTTTGCCAATATTAGGTTTCCCTTGGTGGGAAAGGTATTCGGATTCATATATAACACCCATGCCTTTCTGCTACAGCCGTATATTTACGGTTAGCTTGTTTGAGGCACTTATTTGGAAGCCTCTGATGAAATATAGTATTTATCCAGTATCTTAGTATCAATTCTATCCAGCTCTTCTCTGGGAAGCATACGAAGCAGTTTCCAGCCTAAATCCAGAGTCTGTATGATGGTACGATTCTCATCCATTCCCTGTGTAATGAATTCCTGTTCCATTGCAGCACCGAATTTCAGATATTTCTTATCGATAGGAGATAGTTCGTCTTCACCAATAACGCTTGCAAGAGCTCTAGCATCACCCACGCGGGCATAAGATGAAAATAACTGACTGGAAAGATCCTGATGATCTTCTCTTGTATAACCTTTACCGATACCGTCCTTCATAAGACGGGAAAGGGAAGGAAGGATATTGATGGGTGGATACACGTTTTTCTGATAAATGGTACGGTCAAGAACAATCTGACCTTCCGTAATATATCCCGTTAAGTCTGGAATAGGATGTGTGATATCATCGTTTGGCATCGTAAGAATAGGAATCTGTGTTACAGATCCGTTGGTGCCGTTAACGATACCAGCTCTTTCATAAATGGTTGCAAGTTCACTGTACAGATAGCCGGGATAACCCTTTCTGCTGGGGATCTCGCCCTTGGAGGAGGAAACCTCACGCATTGCTTCTGCAAAGGAGGTCATATCGGTTAATACAACGAGAATGTGCATGCCTTTTTCAAATGCAAGATACTCTGCTGCTGTTAATGCTACCTTTGGTGTAATTAATCTCTCTACTACCGGGTCATTTGCCAGGTTTAGGAACATAACTACGTGAGATGTAGCGCCGCTTTCCTCGAAGGTACGGCGGAAGAAATCAGCAACATCGTGTTTTACACCCATTGCAGCAAATACGATAGCGAATTCTTCATCGCTGTTTTCGCCAAGAGATGCCTGTTTAACGATCTGTGCTGCCAGCTGGTCATGAGGAAGACCATTTCCAGAGAAGATAGGAAGTTTCTGACCGCGAATCAGGGTTGTAAGGCAGTCGATGGCTGAAATTCCTGTACGGATATAGTTTCTTGGATACTCTCTGGTACAGGGATTTAAGGGAAGACCATTTACGTCTTTGTTTACTTCAGGAACAATAGGTCCAAGGCCGTCAATAGGCTGACCTACACCGTTAAATACGCGGCCCAGGATATCGGAGGAAAGAGCAACTTCCATTGGATGTCCTGTAAGCTTTGTATGAGTATTGTTAAGGGACATTTCTTCTGTTCCCTGGAATACCTGAATTACTGCTTTATCTTCATAAATTTCTACGATTCTACCGAGTTTTTTCTTACCTTCAACGGTCAGTTCAACGATTTCATCATAGGAGGCATCACGAATACCCTCTATAGCAATTAAGGGGCCGTTTATTTCACTTAATCCTAAATATTCAATTGCCATGTTATATATCCTCCTTAACCGTTCTTTGCCATGATGCGATTATAGAAGTCATCAATCATAGCGGTATAGTGATCAAATTTGAAAAGTTCATCATTTGCAACATCATACTTAATGGAGATTACCTTATCAAAGATATCCTCCTGCTTTAATAAAGACATAGGCATGTTCATTGCAATAAGTTGTTTGGACTTGGAAAACAGATAAAGTATGGTATTCATCATCTTAAGCTGTTTATCAAGCGGAACGTAAGTATCGGAAGGATGGTAAGCATTCTGCTGTACGAAGCCCAAACGGATTACTCTGGCAATCTCAAGTACCAGTTTCTGATCATCAGGGAGTACATCACTACCGATAAGCTTAACGATTTCATTTAACTGATTTTCCTGTGTTAATAAGCTAAGGATTTGATTTCTGCTGTCTATGAAATCTCTTCCGACATTCTCTGTGTACCAGGGAGCTAAGTCATTTAAATACTCGCTGTAGCTGGTTAACCAGTGAATGGCAGGGAAATGTCTTGCGTAAGCCAGTGATTTATCAAGTGCCCAGAAGCAGCGAACAAAACGTTTGGTATTCTGGGTAACGGGTTCTGAGAAGTCACCACCCTGAGGGGATACGGCACCGATAATGGATACGCTGCCTTCTGTTCCGTTTAAGTTCTGCATAAAGCCGGCTCTTTCGTAAAAGCTTGATAATCTGGAGGCAAGGTATGCAGGGAAACCTTCCTCGGCAGGCATTTCTTCCAGACGGCCGGATAACTCACGAAGAGCCTCTGCCCAACGAGAAGTGGAGTCAGCCATGATAGCTACGTGATAACCCATATCACGGTAGTACTCAGCAAGTGTTATACCTGTATAAATACTCGCTTCACGGGCAGCAACTGGCATGTTGGAGGTATTTGCAATAAGTGTTGTTCTGTCAAGTAAAGGATTTCCGGATTTGGGATCCACTAACTTAGAGAAGTCCTCCAAAACCTCTGTCATTTCATTTCCGCGTTCACCGCAGCCAATGTAAACGATAATATCCGCATCGGACCATTTGGCAAGCTGATGCTGTGTCATAGTCTTACCGGTTCCGAAACCACCGGGAATAGCTGCTGTACCGCCTTTTGCAATCGGGAAGAGCGTATCAAGGATACGCTGTCCGGTAATCAGAGGACGGTCAGAAGGATATCTCTTGGAGGTAGGTCTGGGAACACGAATAGGCCATTTCTGTGTTAGAGTCAGCTCTTTTGTTACTCCGTCAGGAGTCTGGATGGTTACAATGGTGTCATTTATGGTATACTGTCCGTCTTTTGCAGCTTTGACAACCACACCCTCCACATCGGGAGGGACCATGGATTTGTGTACGACAGCACGGGTTTCCGGAACTTCAGCAATGATAGTGCCGCCATAGATCTTATCCCCTTCTTTTACTGTTATGTGTACATCCCAGAGTTTCTGTGTATCAAGTGCATCAACGCTGACACCTCTGGCAATATAAGCACCAGATTGTTTTGCGATTTCCTTTAAAGGACGTTCAATTCCGTCAAAGATATTACTGATAATTCCTGGTGCTAAAGTAACGGAAATAGCTGCACCGGTTGAATATACCAACTCGCCGGGTTTGATACCGGTAGTCTCTTCATATACCTGGACGGTGGTCTCATCTTTTGTCAGACCGATTACTTCTCCGACCAATTTCTCGTTGCCTACAAGAACCATTTCGCCCATTTTAAAGCCCTGATTACCTGCCACATATACAATTGGTCCGTTAATTCCGTATATTTTTCCTGTTATATTCATAATGGAGATAACTCCCCTTTCTTCTTTTCACATGGCATTTTAGTTAAAAGCCTTTCAGTCAAGATTATTTTTAACTTACAAGTTAAGAAAATACCTAGCTTATAAGTTAGAAAAAGATTTAACTTACAGCGAATTTATTTTTGGATTCTTCCATTCTGGTCAGAAATGAATTATCGATTAATATACTTTTTCCCTGTATAACTGCTCTGATACCGCCGATAAAATCGCGGTCACTGACAGTTAATGCAGCACCGGTGGAAGCTTCTAAAGTAGGCTTTAAGCTCGAATCGGTAGAATTGATATAGATAATAACCTCATCTTTTCCCGCAAAATCCTTTACAGCTTTTATCTGTTTAACCAGTAAATCAAAATAATCAGAGGTTTTCATGTACTCCTGTAATTTAGCGGATACATCCTGAAACAACTGATTCCTTAATTCAAATGCCCGGTCGCTTAATTTACGCTTTAAATTAATTACTTCACTTGCAACTTCTTTATTTTTCTCACGCATGAGTTTTTCTGATTCCGCACGGTAAGTTGCCTCGGATTTCCGGATAAGTTCTTCCTTGTGCTCGTCAAAGATCTGCTGCAGTGATTTCTGATATTCTTCAATTATTTCAATATTCTGGCTGGTTGCGCTTTCCATTGCAGAATTATAAAATTGTTCTAATTTCTCATCTAAAGTCATAGACATCTCCCTCTACAATTTTATTCCAATTGCTTCATTAACATAGGAAGTAATAAAATCGGGCTTTCTTCCCGTTCCGTGGCGGTCTGGAATTTCAACAATCAACGGAAGCTTTCGGTTCAATTTAACATCATTTATCACATCTGGAAATTCGCGGCTGAATTTTTCTGTAATCAGCAGGACACCGATGGTTTTATCTGCAAGCGCTTTATCCAGCTGTTCTTTTAAATGCTTCCTGGAATGTATGACAACCCCGTCTACGCCTGTAAGGCGCATTCCCGTGTAAGTATCAACATTATCACTGATAAGAAACATACGCATACAGTTACCTCCTTATTTCATAAGAGAAAAGCCTTATGCCAAGAAGTGTGAAAGAAAGTACTTTCACACCTCTTTTTTTATATTGTTATAGGCACCAAAAGTTCTTCTTTTGGCGGCGGTATCTATACCGCTGTATAAGATAATAGGAACGAAAGTTCCTCTAAAAACATTAACCTAAAATAGAGAAAGAAACGATAAGTCCGTAAAGAGCAATACCTTCTGCAAGAGCAACGAAGATAAGAGCTTTACCCATGATGCTGGAGTCTTCGCTCATGGCACCTAAAGCTGCAGAAGCAGCGGAAGCAACGGCGATACCACCACCGATACAGGATAAACCGGTTGAAAGAGCAGCAGCTAAATATCTCCAGCCGTCAACAGAAGCAGCAGCGCTACCATCAGCAGCAGATGCTGTACCGGTAAATAATAAAACGTGTGCGATTAATAATGTACCAAAGAAGAAAAATGAATTAGCGATAACACTTGCCTTAAAGTTACCTTTTTTCTTTTCACTGAGTAAATATGCTCCAAAGGGAATTGCGATACTTAATACTAATGCTACTACTAAAATAAATTTTGCTGTCATTGTCATAATATGTTCCTCCTAAAATTTAACTATTATTTGCTTTTGTATGGCTTAAATCCTTTTCCTGTACCCTTATAGAAGCGGCTGAACATTTCATAATATTCCAGACGCAGTACCTGAATACCTACAATCAGGCCTTCCATACCTGCTACAAAAATATTACCGAGTATTACAACCAATATATTAGGATCCCCTGTGTGAGCTCCTGCGAATAACATAACAACGCCCATCATAGCTGCGTGACTGATTGCGAAAGCACCAACACGCAAGAAGGAAATAGAATTTGTAAGATAACTTAAAACGATTTCAAATAATTCAAAAAATGATTCCACAAAAAACATAGCCTTTTGTTCCGGAAAAATCTCAGATTTCTTCTCCACCAAATGGGTAAGAGGCTCTCTTAAAAAAATCATGATAAGAGGAAGACCAAGGAAAATTGCAAGAACAATACCTGCAGGCAAAGTATTTCCTGTTGCTACCAATATAACACATATAAGGACTACAAGATAAAATACAAGTCCTGCTATACCATTGGTATCAAAGAAAATCTTTTCTACGTCTTTTGCTTTTATACCGTTAATAATATTTATAATCATTGCGATTATAATAAGCATGGAGCCGAAAGCAACGGCTGTTAACAGTACGGTCATTACATTTTCCATTGGATTCAGCCATATATGGGGCAGGACATCTTCAAAGCCGAATATACTGCCGTACATAAAGCCCATTATGGTGGAAAAGACTCCGGCAGTGGCTATTATAGCTGCCAGTGGCATTTTCTTAAAGTGGTAGAGTAATCCTCCGCCTATTGCAAGGCACAAACCTTGCCCAACATCACCGAACATGATACCAAAGATGATAGAATAGGTTATGGCAACGAAAAAGGTTGGATCTATTTCGTTGTAAGCAGGAAGTCCATACATCTTAATAAACATCTCAAAAGGCTGAAATATTTTTAAATTCTTTAACTTTGTCGGAGGCTTGGAGGTCACACTGGTGACATCCTTCTCCATCATGCAAAAGACATCTTTATCTTTGTCTATGTCCTGAAGCAGATCTTTTACACTGTCTTCCGGAATCCAGCCGCATAATATGAAGTAAAAGGCATTGCGTTTTGATACCGTTGTGCAAGCTGCCATCTTTCTTACATCAAAGTTATTGGAGTATACACAGATGATCTCATAAGCACTAAGTATCTTGTCAGATCGACTGCTCAGACGGTTTTTCATTTCCTCATTAATGGCATTGATCATTTCCTGGTTTTCTTCCAGTTTCTTTACAATGGCATTATAGGCTTGATCCGGGGTCCCCTCATATTCTGTGGTAAGTGATATTGCTTCAAAGTGAAGGGAAGAAAAAATAGCGTCAGTTTTCTCTGCATCAGCTAAAGGAACAAAATACACCCCCCAGACATAATCCGGATCATTACCGCATTCAATAAATAAAGTTGTCAAGCTCTCGTATACAAATTTTGAGAATTTCGTATAATACTCATGGGAAATTCGGCCAAATCGGTACTTTATGAACTTGAAAGCTAATATTTTATCAATTTCATAGTCCAGATGACGAAAAGGTTCAATCTTTTTCTGAAGCTCATTCAGATGTTCTCTTTCCAGACCAAGCTTCTTCTTCTGACTTGTCAGGTCTTCCAATTCTCTGGAAGCTGAAAGTATAATGGTAGAAGCTTCGGAAAGTGTCATGTTCTGAGCTTGTGAAGGCTCCTTTTCATCAAACCGTTCTGCTAACTCAATAGCCTTTGAATAGATTTCTTTGTAAGGATTCGGCTCTACAAAGGGCTTAAGATCTTGAACGGAACTAAGTTCAGACAAGGCATTTTCCAGATGTATCTCATATTTGTTCAGATACGCACTGACAACTCTGTCAAACTCAGCCTTTGGACCGGTAATGCTGATAAATCTCATTTTTTCAATCAATTATTGCACCTCCGATTCAATTAAAAGTAATATATTTTAATGTATCCTGAGGGTCCAGTTTATAACGTATACACTCCAGAGCGGAGGTAAGTCTGTCTATTTCTGTTCTCTTAAGATACAAATAATAACTGATGGGTGCCATGGAATTCGGGTACTTATCTCTATGAAGCTTATAATTTTTTAATACAGTACTTTGGTATACCTTTTCTATTGTTCCATTAGCAAGGGAAGGAACCATAAAATCATAGGGAGTGGTATTTAATACCCCGCTGAATTCTTCAATGGTGGAGGTTTCCATCAGTTTAATTAACTTATCCTTTTTCAGCTTATAAGTTATTGGAATAATATAGGCGTACGCATCTTTTACCTGTAAATTATAAAATTTCTTGGAGCGGTACAGCCACATGATATTAAGCAGGTCAATTTCAAGACCTAAGGTATCTGTAACATACTTTAAATTATCTCCTGACAATACCCTGTCTTTCAATTTCCAGGCCTTCATAAAATATTGGATATCTAACTTCATTTCATAATCAAAGGAGGTTATATCCGTTTTCTGAATGCTGGTCAGTACAGAATAGTAATCACTGCCTTTCAAATGCTCAACATACTCAGTCATTGACTTAGAGGTAGCAAGTGCAGCAATATCGATCTTGGAGTGTTTGTTAAAAAACTCTGTAATACTACCTAAATCATAAGTTCTGTGCTGGTTGAAAACCATATGCATACAGGCTTTAAGTATATTCACTTCGTAGCGGAGAAAGATAATATCAAGAATCTTTCTTTGATCCGGGTTGGAAAAGCGGTAAAGCTTTGAAAAATCCTGATACAGGCAGTTAATGATCATTCCCTCTACCTGTCCGCGATGGATCAGGTTCTCATCAATTCCTGCAAAAACACCCCCGTAGCCGGGATGGGATTTCAAATAAGCGATAAAATCTGATGTGGATTCGAAGTTTGCTATTGTCTGATATTCTGTGCTTTTTACCGATTTCGCCTCCAGGGCCTTGGTCTTGGTAACAATCCCGCTATAAACTAATAAATTGCTCATAACAACCCTCCCTGTAACTAATTATTTACTCACTAATGATTTCCTGAATTACTTTGTCAACGAATACATTATGGTTTTGGGTATAATTAGCTTCCAAGTCGGCAAGTTGTTTTGCCCAGTCCTTCGTAATAGCTTCTTTTTCGGCGGCTAATTCCTTGTTTACCTGATTTTTTAATACAAGAAGTTTTGCATTCGTACTATCAGCCACGTCCTTATCCAACTTTTCGAGATCATTTTTTAAGGCTTCGTGTAATTTCACTTTTTCATCGTTGGCACGTGCAATGATAAGATTCGCTTTTTCTTCAATGTCGTGTAACAGACCAATTACATTTTCCATGTTTACCTCCTTGTGTTTATTTTTCGTTTTGCTTACCAATAATATACGCAGTATATTTATTAAATGTAAGCGAAAAGAATTAACCTTGAAAAATGAAAAGCGTATGTTCTTACTCAAAAAAGAACCCCTAAAAAAGAATCCTTTTTTTTAGCCGGAACACAGCTATATCATACTACGAAAATTTAAAATTACCATCGTGAAAATGTACAAATTTCGATAAATTATATAATTTTAATTTAATACTTTTTATAAATAGGAAGATATACATTAGAAAAAATAAAGACATGTTATCTTTAAACACATAGATAATGCTTGTTATTCTCTACCTGTATGTTATAATTAATTAGCAATTTTTTCAATAAGAAAAAAGTCGGAATACAAATAAAAATGTTGTTTTGTGGGAGAAAGATATATGAGATTAAGAAATATACCGGGTTCATTGGAAGAAATAGCTAAAAATAAATATGTAGTACATGAACCAGAGAAAACAAAAGGACTCTGGAAGAATTATTTTGGAAATGATAACCCGATCCATATTGAGATTGGAATGGGAAAAGGAAAGTTTCTGTGTCAGCTGGCGCAGTTAAATCCAGAGATAAACTACCTGGGGATAGAGAAGTACTCCAGCGTGCTTATCCGCGGACTTGAGAAGAGAAAAGAGCTGGAATTGAATAACCTCTTTTTTATAAGATTAGATGCTGAGTTTATCAATGATGTTTTTGACAAAGGGGAAGTGGATCGAATATATCTGAACTTCTCAGATCCCTGGCCAAAAGACCGGCATGCCAGAAGAAGACTGACCTCAAAGGAATTTCTTGAAAGGTATGACCAGTTCTTAAAACCAGATGGAGAGATTATATTCAAGACGGATAACAGACCTCTCTTTGATTTTTCTCTGGAAGAAGTGGGAAATGCCGGATGGATTCTCAGAAATTATACTTATGATCTTCATCACAGCGAATATGCGGCTGGGAATGTAATGACTGAATATGAAGAGAAGTTTTCAGGGCTGGGAAATCCCATTCATCGAATGGTTATCTATAGAGAGCAAAAATAAGACAACCAATTATAGAAAGATTCCTTTATAACCCTGTACAATTTATTGATTTATGCATATAATAAGATAAGAACTTCAATTAGGTGACTGTTATGAAAAATTCCGTTAAGAATCAACTTGCCAGGACTTTTGGCGGGAATATGGAGTTGAACAAAAAGGCTCTTCAGATGAAGAATTCCTGGGATGAAGTAAGTGGTCTTTTAGGAAAAAGTCTAAAGAAGAAGGGCGGCAGCAAATAAAGAGCAGATTTAAGTTACACTAGATGAGGTTAAAATTACCATTTACTATCAATTAACAAATATCCGGAATAATATGGATAGTCTGGAGATTGGTTATAATCGTAGTATAAATGTTCAAAGGAGGAAACAGAATGGCTCATAAGTTTACAGACGATAATTTCGAACAGGAAGTATTAAAATCACAGGTTCCCGTATTGGTTGATTTTTATGCTGATTGGTGCGGTCCCTGCAAAATGATGGCTCCTGTTATTGAAGAACTGGCAACTGATTATGAAGGCAGTGTGAAAGTGGGTAAGCTGAATGTTGATGAAGCTCCCGGAATCAGCAGCAAATATAGAGTAATGTCCATTCCTACACTTTTATTAATCAAAGACGGAGAAGTAGTGGATACAATTGTTGGTGCAGTGCCAAAAGCTCAGCTTACGGATAAATTAGAGAAAATTAAATAATATTTAAATACTGCTGCAATTTAACTGTAAGTTGCAGCAGTATTTTATTGTAATAATGAGATTGACAGAAAGCCTTTATTGATGTACCCGCTAAAATTATCTTTATACTGTATCACAAATAAAGTAACATGTAAGCTGCAATAGCAGTTTGGATTAGTTAAACGGACTAGCAAAGCTTATTGTTTAAAAAGGCATTAAAATAAACAAAAAATGTCAAATTGAAAAACATTTGTAAAGAATTAAAATAAAAATTAAAAAAATATGAAAAAATGCTTGCAATTTGAAAATTTATATTATATAATCATTTTTGCGTTCGGGAAATACGAACAAGCAAAAATACGAAATAAGCGCTTCTAGCTCAGTTGGTAGAGCACCTGACTCTTAATCAGGGTGTCCAGGGTTCGAGCCCCTGGAGGCGCACTATGAAGGTCCTAGTTTGGCAGACGTGAGAGCTGCTGGGTTAGGGCTTTTTTGATGCTTAAAAAAATGAGTTTTATTTTTCTAAAGAAAAAAAATCAGGTTTTCTATTTTGCTGAAGCAAGGAACACATTGTCTACTTTATTGTGTGTATTGTTCACATTGTCTGAGTTATTTCATATATGTTATAGTAGTCCTCTTTACAATATGAAAGAAACAATTAATTCTTTTATCTGCCAAATAGTAATCTTTTCATATAGTAAAATTACTTCTTTTGTTATAGAATTATAGTAATTATGCAGATAAAAGTTTAGTGGTGCAGAATACTTCATATGGGGATAATAGGAGAAGAAAAAGGCATAACAAAAAGGCAATAATGCAGAGTAGGGGTGGAATTTTGAGCAGAATGAAAATTGTAAGGCTGGCTATGCTGATTATAAGCAGTTTTTTATTAACTGCCTGTAGTTTTAAAGACAGTGCTGATAACAATGGTGAACAAATGAAAGCAGTTCGTGAAGATGCATTTTCCGATAAGTGGTATGCCAGTACCGGTAGGTTTGAAATTGCACCAGGTGAATTGACCAACATAGATCTGGCAAGACCGGATAACAATAATGGATGGACTAAGACACTGGAAATAAAGTATCCGCAAATTTATAATATGGAAGATTCGGAGAAAGAAACTCGCATTAACGATACCCTTTATAAAGAAGCGGTTAATTATCATGATGTATTAACTAACAGAAGCTATCATGATTACCGTGTGGATTATCAACTTATGGAGGTAAATCAGGATATAGTAAGCATACTGTTTCTTGGCGAAGTAAGTGACCTAAAGACAGCGAACAGCTTTGCTCATGCAGTCACGATTGATATGAACACCGAACTGCAACTGGAATTAAAAGATTTCCTTGATATAGAACAATCCTTTGTGGAAGATCATTTATATACCGATTTTGATGTTGTAGAGAATAACTTTGATGAAAAAAGTGATAATACACCATTTATTGAAACCTTTGTAAATGATTATGAACTACAATCCCATATGAATGATTTCTATATTAATGGTGACAAGATTGGTATCATTATACCAACCTATAATAGTATGGGATATATTCTTCTTCAAGGAAATTTTGAATAGGTTAAGAGGGGATTAATTTTCAGGAGTACTTGTTATTGCTTGTACTTTATAAGGCGTTTGAATGATTAATCCCCTTTTTGGTTGATAGGTTTCGGTTATTGCAGCTTAATATGTTACAAGCTTGAATATTCAGCCCGGCAAAAACAACGCAAAAGCACAGCCGTTTAAACAAGTCTTAGGTTATAACTTTAATTTTTGTATCATCCGGTCCAAGCGTCCCGCAATTTTACTAAGGGTATCTACCTGGCCGGTAATTCCCTGAACACTGTTGTTTTGTTCCGAGATACTGACCATCATTTCTTCTATTACTTCATCACTTTGCTTAAAATGAATTCCCATCTGCTGGATCTCATTCATAACACTTTCACTGAAGGCGGAAATCTCTTCTGTAGTTCCATAGACTTCCTGGACCATTTCAGAAACAGAAGATACAGAATCGGTAATCGCGGTAAAACGGTCATCAACCTTGTCCACCATGTTACTTTCGTTGTTTATGGTAGTCAGAACGGACTCCATGGAAGACTGAGTTTTACCAATGCTTTGTTGTATGCTCTGGATTAACATTTCTATAGAAGCCGCTTGTTGGGAGGATTCCTCTGCTAATTTTCTTACTTCGTCTGCCACTACGGAGAAACCTTTTCCGTGCTCACCTGCCCGGGCGGCTTCAATAGAGGCGTTAAGGGCCAGAAGGTTGGTTTGTTTTGCAATACTTCTGATACTATCAATAATCTGATTAATCTGAGCAGATTCTTCCTTCAGCTGAGCAACCTGTTGACCGGTTTCAGATACTTTCTGAACGGATTCATGAACGTACAGCTTCATGTCTTTCATTATATCTTTTCCTGCGACGGCTTCTTCGGTGGTCTTGGCAGCGGCAGCCGCAACTTTCTCTGATCGAAGGGTAACTTGAGCCACTGCTTCATTAATCTGAGAAACTTTTCTGTTTACTTCTCCTTCTGCGTTGGACCTGCGTTCTATGGCTCCTTTACTTTTCGATACGGAAGACTGGAGCGTTGAGGTGGTTTCCTTAGTTGCTGCCATCAGTTCTTGAAAAGTATCGGTACTTTTATTCAGGTATTCAGAGGATTCACGAATGGTTAACATCATGTCATGGACAGTGCACAGCAGATTGTTTACATGATTCGCTAAAAGTCCTATTTCATTGTTGCTCTTGATATCAATACGTTTCGTCAAATCTCCTTCCAGATTGGATATTTCCTCTACTTTTTCCACCAATACCTCAACTGACCGCATTTGGGATCTTACTACAATATTAACGATAATGTTCACTATGATTAATACAATCAGCAATAGACCAATAAAGCCAGCCAATACAAGGGTCAGGACAAGCGCGATTAAGTCTGTTTTCACAGTGGTGTGAATTACCATGCTCTGTTTATCGGATAACTGTACCGGCAGATAGAAATCCAAAGGCTCCCGTTCCCAGATAAAAGAGATATTGAAATCTGAAATCTGTGCCTCTCCGGTTTCATAAGCTTTTACCAGTAAATTATCTGTGTGAACAAGCTTTTCATTGCTGTTATGCTCTTTATTGCCTTCTATTCCATAAACATAGACATATTCCCCGTCCTTTTGGGTAATCAAGGAGATACTGTCGGACAGCAAATTAATATTTTTCTTATATTTTTTGACTTCACTTTTTAGATTATCAAAGCTGGACTGGTCAAGAGTTCCGTTATGAAAAGATTTTGAAATTCCCAACTGTTCCAGGCTGCCGCTTAATCCGGTAATGACGGACTGAAAAGATGACTCAGCAAACTGAGACAGTTTATCAAAGGCAATTGAGGTTGTTACGGCTCCTAAGATTAGAAAGGCGGCTATGATAGCCAGCATTATTCTAATGACAATCTGCCTGCCCATGCTTACAGTTTTATCTCTTCCTGCTTTTTTTATCATTCGTACCCTCCCACGGATTATGTAATAATGTACTTTATTGTTTTCTTGTATAGAATATAACAATAGGAAGGAAAGAAGTAAATAAAGAAAAGATAAACATTTATTAATATTACATATCAAACATTAAAATAATTGTTCGCATATAGAAAATTAAGGTGCTGCGTGGTAATTTATGTATAAGCAAGATAATATATGGGAGTCTGAAGGATAGCCTATGATCTAGGAGGAAAAGATTAGTGGAACTCTGCATCATTGCGTGTCATTGGAGGACAATAAGTTTTATAGTATGAAATAAGGAGCGTATAAGATTGAAGTAATTAATTTCTTGATTGCATTTTTATTCATAATTTGTTATTATAAGTAATAAGAACATTCAAAATCAATAAAATAATAAGTAAAAAAGGCATTTTGTTCGAATTGTCAATTGATCAAAAGTGAATAAATATGCAAATTAAAATTCACACAATCATGCTGATGGAGGTAGTAATTATGAAAACCAAAGTTTTTGTAGATGGAAGCGAAGGAACAACCGGACTAAGAATCCATGAACGATTCAAAGGCCGTGAGGATATCGAATTATTGACGATTGCACCGGAGTTAAGAAAAGATGAAGCAGAGAGAAAAAAGCTCATTAATTCCTCGGATGTCACCTTTCTCTGTCTTCCCGATGCTGCAGCCAAAGAAGCAGTTGCAATGGTAGAAAACCATAAGGTTAAAATAATTGATACCTCCACAGCTCATAGAACGAATAAAGAATGGGCATATGGGTTGCCGGAACTGTCAGAGGAGCATAAGGCTAAGATACAAAAGGGCAGTCGGATTGCAGTTCCCGGTTGCCATGCGACTGGCTTCATCTCATTAGTATATCCTCTTATAAAAGAAGGGGTTTTACCGGAGGATTATCCGATTAACAGCTTTTCTCTTACAGGTTACAGCGGAGGAGGAAAGAAAATGATAGCCGAATACCAGGAGGAGGAGAGACTGACAGCATATACAGCCCCCAGAGAATACGGACTGGGGCAGCAGCACAAGCATCTGAAAGAAATGAAATTAGTTACAGGTCTTATAAGAGAACCGCTGTTTTCGCCTATTGTGGCTGATTATTATAGCGGTATGCTGGTATCCATTCCCTTGTATACAGATTTACTTAAGAAAAAGCAGACACCTGAGCAACTCCAGAAATTATTTTCAGATTACTACAAGGACCAGCTCTTTATAAAGGTGATGTCCTATGGGGCCGAAGCTGAGAAGAATGGTTTTTTAAGCGGTATTGATTGTAGCGGCTGGGATGGGCTTAATATTTATATTACCGGCAATTCAGACAGAGTGGTACTGTCAGCACAATTTGATAATTTGGGTAAAGGAGCCTCCGGTGCAGCGATTCAGTGCCTTAACCTGATACTTGGCTGCGCAGAAGCTACCGGTTTGAATCTGTAAATACTATCATTTTCCTGGTAAATATGTTATGATGGCAGGTAGTATGTCCTGATTAGTTGCTGTACCTTATCTGCAGGCGGTTAAGGTGAGCGTAAGGACAGGTATAAAGCTAGATAGGATAGAAATATGCTGTATCAGGAAGGAAAGTCGGATGAAGAAAACTACCGCTCGTATAAAGAACATAACGCATACCCATACTGGTGATACTGAGATCGTACATAGTCACAGTCATGAGGCCGGTACAGGTCATAAACATAGCCATCAGAATACCAAGGCTGTTTTGAACCGTTTATCCCGGGCAGCAGGACATCTGGATTCGGTTAAGAGAATGATAGAAGACGGCAAGGACTGCAGTGAAGTGCTTATTCAGCTTTCGGCGGTAATAGCAGCACTAAACAGTACTGGTAAGATTATACTGGAAGACCATATTCAGAATTGCATTGTAGATGCTATTGAATCCGGTGATAAGACCTCACTGGAGAATCTTAATAAAGCCATTGACCGTTTTATAAAATAAATTATAAGAGCAGGAAAGTACTGTCCCGGAAGAGAAAGCTGGAAAGCTATCCCCATCCGGGGCATTTTTTATTTAAAACCAGGGGATAAAAAAAGGCGGAGGCAGAAAAAATGTGGATAAATAAAGTCATTTCAGGTACTTGTTTTTTTAACAAAAATATCCCCCCTATGGGCTTGTTTTTTACCTGAGTAGGTCTATAATGCAGATAGATTAAGCAAATGAAGGAGAGTCTTATTTATGCATATGGCAGATGCCCTAATTGCACCGGCTGTGGCGGCAACTATGTTTGCGGCTTCCGGTATAACCACCGCCTATTCTATGAAAGAGGTTAAGCAGGAAAATGACCCAAGGAAGATACCCACCATGGGGGTAATGTCTGCGTTTGTTTTTGCCACCCAAATGATTAATTTCACCATTCCAGGTACCGGTTCCAGCGGACATTTATGCGGCGGACTGCTCTTATCTATTATGCTTGGGCCTTACGCAGGATTTTTATCCATGGTATCCGTACTTTTGATTCAGTGCCTCCTGTTTGCTGACGGCGGGCTATTGGCTTTAGGGGCAAATATCTGGAATATGGCCTTCTATGGCTGTTTTGTTGGGTACTTGTTAATTTATCGTCCTATTACAAAGAAGAAATTAAATAATACAAGGATTATGGCTGCTTCCATCCTTGGCAGTGTTATCAGCCTTCAGCTGGGAGCCTTTAGTGTAACCATACAGACACTGCTGTCCGGAATTACAGCGTTATCCTTCGGACAATTCCTGGCGCTCATGCAGCCCATCCATCTTGCCATAGGTGCAGTGGAAGGCCTTATAACTGGTGCTGTGATAATTTTTGTATATAACACAAGGCCGGAAATACTAAAGACAGAAACCTTAAAAGCAAGAATGAGTTTTAAGCAGGTAATTGCAATACTGGGTGTGTCGGTTGTTATAATAGGAGGAGGTTTATCCCTTGTAGCATCGGGTAATCCGGATGGTTTGGAATGGTCTATTGAAAAAGTCACAGGAAGTACGGAAATAGAAGCACAGAAGGAATATTCTTCTGCAGTTGATACAGCTGCTGCTATTCAGGAAAAAACGGCTTTGCTTCCGGATTATGCTTTTCGAGACAGTGAGTCACCGGCAGGAACTTCCTTTTCCGGAGTTGCAGGAGCCTTCATTGTTGCAGGGCTAACAATAGGCTTAAGTCTGTTATTTAAGCTATTTCGCAAAAAGGGTAAAACGACATAGATAACGAGGTACCCTACATAAAGGATACTGTTAAAGAGAGAGAAGGGCTGTTCATTGTGAGAAACAGCCCTTTTCTTTTAGACTATTACATAAGATGTAAGCCAGGCAGGAACACGAGTTTTATTTTTAGTAAGATAGTAGTATAATTAGTGTCATGAAACAGTTCATACACAGAAGAGGTAAATATGGCTAATATAAAAGATGCGTTATTTGAAGTCCATGAGCTGGAGGAGCTGGCATTAAGGGATTTGGAGATTAATCGTGTACATCCGCTGGCGAAACTCCTGATTACGATAAGTTATATGGTACTTGTGGTTTCTTATCATAAATATGATATCTGGGGGTTACTTCCCTTAATAATATATCCAATAGTTTTAATGAGGCTCTCAGAGATATCTTTAAAGGACTGTTTCCGAAAGATAAGAGGAATACTTCCGCTTATCTTGTTTATCGGTCTCTTTAATCCCTTTCTAGACCGGGAAGTGCTATTTATGGCAGGTAAGCTTCCTATAACAGGAGGTATCCTGTCTTTTCTTACCCTATTCTTAAAAGGTGCTTATTGCCTTTTCGCTTCCTTCCTGCTTATAGCAACAACCGGAATAGAGGGAGTCTGCTATAGTTTGAGATTACTTAAGTTACCGGGAATTCTGGTGAATCAGTTTCTTCTGACTTACCGGTATATAACGGTATTGATGAAAGAGGCTAATGCTGTTTATCAGGCTTATTCCTTAAGGGCACCGGGGGAAAAAGGAGTAAAGTATAAGATATGGGGATCTTTATTAGGGCAGCTGTTTCTCCGCTCCATTGACAGGGCAGGGAATCTATATGAAAGCATGTTGCTTCGAGGTTTTGAAGGAGAATACTACCTGACAGGCAAACGCAAAGCAGAAGGCAAGGATTATGCTTATTTTGTACTTTGGGCAGGGATATTTCTGATACTTCGTGTTGGCATCAGATATCTCATGAAATAAGTTAAGGCACACCAGAAGGAGAGGTTATGAAAAGTATAAAAACAATAAAACCATTGGCATCAAAGGATTTAAGGCAGAATCATACAGATGGGACGGGACTGGTGGAATGTAAGAATCTGTCTTTTTCTTATGAAAAGGGTACGGATATCTTGCAGGGGATTACTTTTTCAACCGGAAGAGAAGAAGCGGTGGGTATTGTCGGCGCCAATGGAGCTGGGAAGTCCACGTTGCTTCGAATACTGGTTGGTCTGGAAAGCGCCTATACCGGGGAAGTTCTGATTGACCATATACAGGTAAAAAAAGAGAATTACGCCTTTATAAGGGCGCATGCAGGTTACCTCTTTCAGGATTCCGACAACCAGCTCTTTACCCAAAGTGTTTACCAGGATGTAGCTTTCGCACCGAGAAATTACGGACTGAACGAAGCTGAGGTGGATAAACGGGTAATGGAGGCTCTGGGAATCCTTGATATTACCCATTTGCGAGACAAACAGATTCATAAAATGTCCGGAGGTGAGAAGAAAATGGCATCCATTGCAACCCTGTTGTCTATGGCGCCGGATATCCTTCTGTTTGATGAACCCTCTATTGCACTTGATCCAAGAAATCGCCGGACGCTGATTCAGGTTATAAATAAATTAAGGTTAACAAAATTAATTGCCTCTCATGACCTGGACCTAGTACTCGAAACCTGTACAAGGGTAATCCTTATAGCAGAAGGCAAAATAATTAAGGATGGGCCGTCAGAGGAGATATTAAAGGATAAAGAGCTGCTAGAAGCAAATCATCTGGAACTTCCTTTGTGTTTACAAAGATGCTGACCAAGGAATAAGCGTAATTAAGATAGATAAGACCTGAGCAGCAGAGATAAGAAAAAAATATATAATGACTTTCTGCTATTGTAATTATGTTCAGGCTGAAAATAGAGGAAATGTAAGAAAAGAAAAATAGCTATTTTAAGAAATGGAATAATCAGGTATAATGGGTTATAAGGACATAAGGACATAAGGACATAAGGACATAAGGATATTAAAATCATAAAATTCATGAAAAATCTATAATAATGATACTATTACAAAGGAATAAAAGATAACTATGAAGGTATGTGAATATTGCGGAACCAGAGTGGCGGACAACGTCATGCATTGTGCAGGGTGCGGATCAAAAGAATTTAAAAATATTTGTTTGAAATGTGGAAGTGTTATATCAGGTAATAAATGTCCAAAATGTGAGGAAGGCATAAAGGACATAAGAAATGAACAAGTAATACAACACCCAGTTGTACGGAGAATGAAACGTAAAAGAAACTATAAATTAATTGCTGCTCTGGTTTTATTGTATTTGGGGATAGGCGGTTTTGTAATGATGAATTATATACCTAATACGGAGGAATACCAGAAACTAAAGGAAAGTCAAAAAAAACAAAAGCTGACCTATGCTGAATTAATAACGTTAAAAGATCATCCGAAATATTATGGAGATTACAAAGAGGCAAAAATATTCTGGAAAAAATATGATGAGGTTGTAGTAGCCACAACAGGTAGTAACGAGGATGCGCTGTTACTGGTGGGAACCACTGATTCTAAGGTTATTGACAATATCAGAATTAATCTTTCAGAGGTTGAAGGAAATCAGAACATTGAACTGGAGGATGTCCTGTCATTGGTATCCGATTACATACCCTTTGACATAATTGATAAATATTATGATTTTAAAGAAGCATTTCATGAGACTTATAAAGCAGGCAATTATGAGGCTTATCATTATGTGATGGATTTAAATGAGGCAGGGAAGAAAGCAAATAAAACTGGTGAAATAAAATACGATGACAAATTTTCTTTTCAAATAATACATAGAAATGACCATGAATGGATTGCTGAAATGAATTATCTCTCCTACGAAGGAAAATATAAAAGCTTTAAAGAGGAGGAATTTGATATTAAGAAGTGGAAGGTCGACCTTAAAAAATATAGAAATTAGACAAGCGTATTACACTTAGTTTAATCAGATAATATAAAGTTTATAAAATAAAGCCAAGGCAGCATGGCAGCATCAGCCCTGGCTTTATTTGTGCTGTTTTCCGGGTGCTCTTTGCTTTTTATTTCAAAATCATAGAATTGTATGTTTCTAGTAATTGAAATTATAGTTATGAAATTATGATTTCCGAAGATACTATGGATAAACAATTTTATCAATAAACTGTTCAAAGATAAAAAAGAAAGCAGGAACAAAATATGAAACCGTCAAAAGTATACTATGAACCGGAGGTTCTGGAATATAGACTCGGTAAAGAATTACAGGATAAATACAAGGATCTGCCCTGGATACCCATTGAGAATCACAATAATATTGAGGAACTTCGTACCAAGGAAAATACAGAATTTCAGAAGCTTAAGACATTATTGATATTAGGCACCAGAAAAACGCATAAATATTCTCCCAACTATAAGGTATCTGATTATCTTGTGCCCTTCACCTCCTCGGGATGCACTGCCATGTGCCTGTATTGTTATCTGGTCTGCAATTATAACAAATGTTCGTATCTCAGGGTATTTGTCAACAGAGAACAGATGATGGAACGGCTTATACGCTTTTCCATGAAAACAGAAACAGAGCAGGTATTTGAAATCGGAAGTAACAGTGATCTGATACTGGAAAATACCATTACCGGCAATCTCCCCTGGATTGTTGAGGAATTTATAAAAAAAGGAAGAGGTAAATTGACCTTTCCCACAAAATTTAATATGATAGAACCCTTGCTTGGGCTGAATCATCAGGAAAGAGTTATCTTTCGTATGTCTGTGAATCCACAGTATATTATCAGCAATATAGAATTAGGCACAGCTTCTCTCAATAACAGAATTGAAGCAGTAAATAAAATGGCAGCGGCAGGTTATCCGGTAGGACTGCTGATAGCCCCGGTGATACTGCTCCCTGACTGGCAGAAGATGTATCTTGAGCTGCTTGATGTGCTGGAGGAAAAATTATCACAAAAGGTAAAAGATACCATGTTCTTGGAAATCATTTTTATGACCTATAGCTTTATTCATAGAAGCATCAATCATGAGGCTTTTCCAGAGGCTACAGAATTATATGATAAAGAGCTGATGAGAGGCAGGGGGATGGGAAAATACTCCTATAAACAGGATTTAAGAGAAGAGGGAGAGGCGTTTCTTTTAAAAGAGATCGACAAGCGGTTCGGTAAAGATAAGATACTTTATTTCAGTTAGAGAAACTCGATTAGAAAAAATACAAAGGATTAAACAGAAAAACCAAACTAATTATAACACCCTGAGCACCGTTAAATCGCATGGCTCAGGGTGTTATATGTAAGTTATACTGTAAATTAATAACGATTATTTTTATGTAAGCCATGTAGTAAGCAGCTACTATCATAATAAAAAAGATAGGCCAGTTTATGAAATTGTATAATTCCTGTATATTAAGCACTTTTATCAATAAATTGCAGTCCGCGTGTAACTTACAATCTCGCATAATTTACAGTCCTCACATAAACTGCTGTTATCTTATAAAATTCGTAAAAATCCGTTCTTCTTTTTTAGGAAGAGGGATTCCGGTATTCTTACCTGCCTCGATACATTTGAGCAGCCATGCCATATTTCTGCCAAGGGTTCTCATAATCTGCATGCCTTCAATATCCTGCTTAACTTCTTCCGGAGTATTACCGTGTACCATATTCCAGTACTGTGAGGATACAATGGGCATACTTGAGATGGTAAAGTATTTGTTAAGCTGGTCAAGGGAAGCAGTGGAACCGGCTCTTCTTAGAGATACTACAGCAGCACCCGGTTTATATGGAAATCCTTGCCCGCAGTAAAAGAATCTGTCCAGAAAAGAGGTCATGGCACCACTTGCAGAGGCATAATGAACAGGTGCTCCAAAGATAAGACCATCTGCTTTTTCTGCCAGCTCGATTGCTTCATTTACCGTATCATCCCCATAAGCACATTTGCCGGGAAACTTATAACAGACACCGCAATCCATACAGCCTCTGACAGGTTTGCTTCCGATGTGAAAAATCTCCGTTTCTATTTGCTCCTCTTCCAGTGTTTTCGCAACTTCCTCTAAGGCTGTATAAGTACAGCCGTGTATGTTAGGACTTCCGTTAATTAATAGAACTTTCATATCAACTCTCCAATCTGCGTGCTTAAGCTTACATTTTTCGCTTTCATTTAATATTAGCACTTATATTCTCTGCGGAAAAGAGTAAAAAAGATTGTTTTTATTGATGGATTTGTTACAATGTAAGTAAACTTTTTGGTACGTAAGGCAGGTAAAAAATGAATCTATATGACAGCCTATTAAAATACAGTGAGGCCGGATACTATCCTATGCATATGCCGGGCCACAAGAGAAACAGCAGGCTTCTTGCCATGTGTGACCCCTATTCCATTGATATTACAGAGATAGATGGTTTTGACAATCTACACAGACCGGAGGGAATACTAAAGGTCGGAATGGAGGCTTGGTCCGATTTATATAATTCCCGTAAAACCTATTATCTGGTAGGAGGAAGCTCAGCGGGAATTCTTACAGGCATCTCTGCCTGTACCAGCCGAGGTGATAAGGTTCTCGTGGCAAGAAACTGTCATAAGTCGGTTTATCATGCCCTTTATTTAAGAGGTTTAGAGCCTGTATATCTTTATCCTCCTGTTATGAAGGAATTTGGAATTAATGGGGGAATATCCGTGGAACAGGTGGAAGAGCACCTTAAATGTCAGGGGGATATTAAGTTAATTATTCTTACCTCTCCCACATATGAAGGGATAGTATCAGATATCCGTGCTATTGCAGCAGCAGCTCACAGCTATGGAATACCTTTGATGGTAGATGAAGCACATGGCGCACATCTGGGTTTTCATAAAGGCTTTCCGGAAACGGCAGTCAGGCTGGGAGCTGACGTTGTGGTACACAGCATCCATAAGACCCTGCCAGCTTTTACCCAGACTGCGCTGCTGCATATAAATGGACATTTGGTGGAGGAGGAGAAGATAGAACGGTATCTAGCCATATACCAGAGCTCCAGTCCCTCCTATGTACTTATGTCAGGAATTGAAAAATGTCTGGAACTATTAAAAAATAATGGGATAGAATTGTTTGAGAGCTATGAAAAAATGCTCTGCGGCTTTTATCAGGAGGCTAAAGGATTTAAGAATATCAGTATTTTGACCGATAATACTGTTACCAGAGAAGGTTTTTACCGGTTTGATCCCTCTAAGCTTGTATTAAGCGTTAAAGGAACCAATATGACTGGGAAGGAACTTTATGAAGTACTGCTCCATACCTATAAGATTCAGATGGAGATGGTTTCTAAGGATTATGTTCTTGGAATGACCAGTATTGCTGACAGACAGGAGGGCTTTGACAGGCTGCTTGCTGCTCTGAAGGAAATCGATAGAAGGCTCGGCAAGGAAACCACAACGGACAGGGTTATGGAATATGCCCCCCCTAAAGCAGTGATGTCTTGCGAAGAGGCTCTGAATGCTCCTTTCAAGGAGGTTCTGTTATCAAACAGCGAAGGGTTCATATCTGGGGAATATGTCTACTTATATCCGCCGGGAATACCCCTTCTGGTGCCGGGAGAGAGAATTGAAAAGGAATTGCTTACACAGATTACCTCCTGCCAAAAACAAGGGTTATCCTTACAGGGGCTGGCAGATTACAGCGGAAACACAATAAGAGTCATCAGTATATAGTTCAAGTACAGGTATTAATAAGTTGGAAGGAAAAAATAAAAGTATGCATAAACTGTTTGTTGTAATGGGCAAGAGTGCAGCGGGAAAAGATACGGTATTTAAGGAGATCACCCGCCGGGCTCTTAATTTGAAAACGGTTGCCGGGTACACAACAAGGCCGATCAGGGACGGAGAAAAGAACGGGGAAGAATACTTCTTTGTTACCAAAGAGGAACTGGCGAGATTACAGAAAAATAATAAAGTAATCGAACATAGGGCCTATGAAACCATGCACGGAGTATGGGATTACTTTACGGTTGATGATGGACAGATTGATTTTAATGAGACAAGCTCTATAATGATTGGTACTTTGGATACCTATCGGAAAATTCGTGAATATCTGGGAAAAGACAGAGTGGTACCCTTATATTTGGAAGTAGAGGACGGAATTCGGCTGGAACGTGCTCTGGCCAGAGAAAAGACCCAGAAAAGACCCAAGTATACGGAATTATGTCGTAGGTTTTTGGCAGACGAAGAAGATTTCAAAGAAGAAAATCTCCTTGAGCTTGGTATAAATAAAAGATATAACAATGAAAACAGTGAAATATGTATCCTGAACATAGAAAAAGATATCAGGGAGAATATGGAAGATTAAAATTTTCCTATTTATTTTAATCTGATTATGCTATAATAAATCTGGAAATTGTCCGTTTCAGTTTAAGCTAAGCAGCAATTTCCATTCTAATAATAGAATTTAGAGAAATGCAGCAGCTATAGTAATGGAATCTATTTTACTGAAGAGGGGAGAGGAGTTAATTTTATGGATATTAAAGTTAATCAGTTACCAACCATAAACCAAGTTGAAGCGAAAGCACCTCTGTCTGAAGCAGATGGCTCCTTTAAATTTACTTTGATCAGTAACATTGAGGAACAGGGACTGAAAGAACGCTTGAATCTTATGATGGAGGACATTATTCAGCATGGTAAGAAGCTGGGGAAACATATGGATGTCCGGGATATGAAAAGGTACAGGCAGCTTATCAGGGAATTTATGAATGAGATTGTCAACCGTTCCCACAAATTCAGCAGGGAGAATTTTCTGGACAGAAGAGGCCGTCATCGTGTCTATGGCATGATAAAGCTTATCGATCAGAATCTGGACGAGCTTGCAATGGAATTAATCAAGGATGAGAAGGATACAATAGCCATTTTAAATAAAATAGATGAAATCAAAGGACTGCTGCTGGATATATTTGCCTGATAAATTTTCAATCGGAAAAGCACAGTGTGCTTTGGGATTAGTATTTGTAAGTCCCTCAAGGGGCAGATGGGAGTTATTGTGGCTGGATTTAAGCAAATAATTGGTCATGAGCAGATTGCCGGACATTTAAGGACAGCAGCCGGAACAGGAACCGTATCCCATGCATATATCTTTGCCGGTGAAGAAGGGATGGGAAAACATACGCTGGCTGCCGCATTTGCAAAAAGCCTGCAGTGTGAAAACCTGGAAGCGGACGGCGAAAGTTGCGGTATCTGTAAGTCCTGCCTTCAGGCGGAATCAGGAAACCATCCGGACATTATTTATGTAACCCACGAAAAGGCAAGTCTTGGAGTGGATGATATCAGAAGCCAGTTAAACAACGATATACAGATAAAACCCTACAGCGGAGACCGAAAGATATACATTGTGGATGAAGCTGAGAAGATGACGGAACAGGCTCAGAATGCGCTCCTAAAGACATTGGAATCCCCGCCGTCTTATGCTGTTATCATACTGTTGACCAATAATATTAACGCATTACTGCAAACGATTCTGTCAAGATGCGTGGTGTTAAAACTAAATCCAGTAAAGGAAGAGGATATTAAGAGGTATCTCATGGAGGTACAAAAGCTTCCGGATTACCAGGCAGAACTCAGTGCGGTATTTGCACAAGGTAATGTGGGAAAAGCCATATCCTATGCTTCAAATGAGGATTTTACCTCCATGAAGGACAAGCTCCTTCATTTGCTTCGATACCTTGATCAAATGGAGCTCCACGAGCTGATAGATGGTCTGAAGAATATTTCAGAGCAAAAGAACCGAGTTGATGAATATCTGGACATGATTACGCTGTGGTTCAGAGATGTTTTAATGTATAAGGTTACAAGAGATATCAACCTGTTAATTTTTAAAGGGGAATACTCAGAAATTACCAGGCAGGCCGGAAAGAGAAGCTATGAAGGTCTTGAGAATATTATTAAGGCAGTGGAAAGAGCCAGGATACGCCTTAATGCCAATGTAAACTTTGACATTGTAATGGAACTTATGTTTCTTACCATAAAAGAGAATTAAAAAATTGTTATTTTACATGTGTGAAAGCCTAGAAGCAAATGTGATATAGAAGATATTTCATGCCCTGATTTGTGACAGCACCAAATATGCAGGCAGTGAAGGCTTGCAAGGGAGCAAATGTGGAACATCCGTAAACAATTTTTAACATATAAATTGAGCGCGCCAAGGCGCAAATGGAGGTTAGTATGACGAATGTTATAGGTGTCCGGTTCAGAAGAGCGGGCAAGATATATTTCTTTGATCCTGCCGGTTATGAGATAAAGCAAGGGGACTATGTAATAGTGGAAACCGCCAGGGGTGTAGAATACGGACATGTTGTTATCGGCCCCAGGGATGTGGAGGAGAGTAAGATTATTCAGCCCCTTAAGCCGGTAATCAGAACGGCGACGCCCGAAGATAACGAGATTGAAATGAGAAACAAGATAAAGGAAAAAGAAGCCTTTCAGATCTGCCTGGAAAAGATTAAGAAGCATGAACTTGAAATGAAGCTGATTGACTCTGAATATACCTTTGACAATAATAAGGTGCTGTTCTATTTTACAGCAGATGGAAGAATCGATTTCAGGGAGCTGGTCAAGGATCTTGCCAGTGTATTCAAGACCCGTATTGAGTTAAGGCAGATTGGTGTAAGGGATGAGACGAAGGTGGTTGGCGGTATTGGTATCTGCGGAAGACCTTTATGCTGTCATACCCATCTTTCTGAATTTGCGCCTGTGTCCATTAAGATGGCAAAAGAGCAGAACCTGTCCTTAAATCCCACCAAGATATCCGGTGTATGCGGACGTCTTATGTGCTGCCTGAAGCATGAGGAAGAGGCTTATGAGGATTTGAACAGCAAGCTTCCTAATGTAGGAGATATGGTAACCACAGCGGATGGTTTACGTGGAGAGGTTCAGAGCGTTACCGTATTAAAACAGCTGGTTAAGGTTATCGTTACACTGGAGAACGACGAAAAAGAAGTTCGGGAATACAAAGCATCCACTCTTAAATTTACGGCAAGAAAACGCAAGGAAAGAGTTGCTCTTGATGAAGAATTAAGGGTACTTGAGATGCTTGAAATGAAGGAAGGAAAGTCCCATCTGGATGATGTATAAGCTATGAGCGATATGAGGAATACCCGGGAAGAAGGGCTGCCAAACTGCGATACTTCTTTGACAGAGAAAGAAGCGCAGCAGCAGGATACAGTGAATATCCTTCTTCCGGGGGAGAGAATAGATGAGTTGCAGCGTAATGGATATAAGATTATTCAGAACAGCAAGAAATTCTGCTTTGGAATGGATGCTGTTCTTCTTTCCGGCTTTGCAAAAGTGAAAGAAGGGGAAAGAGTAGCTGATTTAGGAACCGGAACAGGTATTATACCCATTCTTCTTGAGGCAAAAACAAAGGGAGAGCATTTTACCGGGCTTGAGATTCAGGAAGAAAGTGCCGACATGGCTAGAAGGAGTGTAAGGCTTAACGGACTGGATGAGAAAGTCTCAATTGTAACAGGGGATATTAAAGAAGCAGGCAGACTTTTTGGCGCTGCTTCCTTTCATGTTGTTACCAGTAATCCTCCTTATATGAATGATCTTCACGGGCTTAAGAATCCAGATTTGCCAAAGGCTATAGCAAGGCACGAAGTGCATTGTACGCTGGAGGATGTGGTAAGAGAGGCGGCAAAGCTACTGAAACCTTCAGGACGCTTTTACCTGGTACACAGGCCCTTTCGTCTGATAGAAATAATAAATACACTTACTGCTTATAAGCTGGAACCCAAAAGGATGAAGATGGTGCACCCTTTTCTGGATAAAGAACCGAATATGGTGTTAATAGAAGCAGTAAAAGGCGGAGGGTCTATGATCAAGGTGGAACCTCCCCTGATTGTATATAAGGAAGTCAATCAATATACCGATGAAATCTATGATATCTACGGTTATTAAGAAAGAAGGGACCATTGCAGATGACGGGAACATTATATTTGTGTGCTACGCCCATAGGCAATTTAGAGGATATCACCTTAAGGGTTCTGCGGATACTAAAAGAAGCAGACTTAATTGCCGCAGAGGATACCAGACACAGTATCAAACTGTTAAATCATTTTGAAATCAATACACCCATGACCAGCTATCATGAGTATAACAAAATAGAGAAAGGCCGTTATCTGGTCGGACTTCTGAAAGAGGGTAAGAATATTGCTCTAATTACAGATGCTGGAACGCCCGGTATTTCAGACCCCGGTGAAGAACTGGTTAAGATGGCATATGAAGAGGGGATTTTAGTTACCTCTCTGCCGGGGCCTTCTGCCGTTATCACAGGACTTACCCTGTCCGGATTATCCACTAGACGATTTGCTTTTGAGGCTTTTCTGCCCTCTGATAAAAAGGAACGAAATAATATCCTGAAAGAATTAAAGTCAGAGACCAGAACCATCATTATATACGAAGCACCGCACAGGCTTATAAAGACTTTAAAGGAACTCTCAGAGGCTTTGGGAGACCGCAGGGTTACGGTGGTAAGAGAGCTTACTAAGAAACATGAAACGGCTTTTCAGACAAGCTTACTTAAGGCCGTCAGCCATTACGAAGCGGAGGAGCCAAAGGGTGAGTGCCTGCTTGTTATTGAAGGTTTAAAAATAGAGGAGCTGCTGGAGCAGGAAAAGGAGAAGTTTCTGACGCTTTCTTTAGAGGAGCATATGAACCTTTATCTGGGTCGTGGAATGGATAAGAAAGAGGCTATGAAAGCGGTGGCAACAGACAGAGGTATTACGAAAAGAGAAGTTTATCAGATGCTTTTGAATGCTTAGAGGAATAATTCTTAGAAGAATATAAGTATTGGACTGGCTAAGGGGTGGGGGTTCAAAAGGGGACGGAAAATAACGCAAAACAGAAAAACTTATGCTTCGATTACAAGGCATAAGAAGTCCTAATTCTCTGAATATTCTGTGCTGGACATATTATAAAACAGACAACTCGCTTCGCTCAAACAGTCTGCTTTATAAGATAGCACAAAATTTTCAGAGAAAAGGACCTCTAATGCCTTTCCATAGGCGCATTCGTTCTTCTGTTTTGCGTTATTTTCCTGAAGTCGTATGAAAACAGGAGCTTTTAGTTTTGTACTGAGAGAGTTAAGGTTAAAAAATACATGAATTTAGTAATATTAGGGTTTAAATTTAAAAGCATTTTTCACATTTGCTTGGACATGCCGCGAATAGTTGGAGTATGGGTTTAGGCATTTTTCAAGGATACACAGATTATGAATACCTTGATTTGTGGTAGTGCCACCTCTGCAAGCGGGTATTGTAGGTAATAAGGTTCTTATTTTATACGTTTCCTTTATTTTAGATTTCATTTTAAATAGTTTTAAATTATTCAACAATAAGAAATATTTTATGCGCTAATATAAGAAAAAGCCTGAAGAAAAGCGTATCGCTTTTTCTTCAGGCTACTTCTTTGAGCTGTATTATTCGATAATACCTACTAATTTAGCAAGCTCCATAATAGAATCTTTTGAAATCTTCTTTCCGTGATAATCAATTAAGTTATCTTTGGAACCATTAAAGATATCTGCAGGCTCATATTTTCTTAATATGATTCTGTCCTCATCAACAAAGATTTCAAGGGGATCTCTTTCCCCTACTCCAAGTGTTCTTCTGAGCTCGATGGGAAGCGTTATTCTTCCTAACTCGTCAAGCTTTCTTACAATTCCTGTGCTTTTCATATATATGTACCTCCTACAATACTTTTATAAAATACCATACAAATATTAGAAAGTCAATAAATGAAATATTAAATCAAGCAATTATTTAGTATTTTATAGAAATAATTGTAATAAAAGTATTAAAAAGTAAAGAAAAATAAGTTTTGAGTACTGGATTTTAGCGGTTTAAAGGGGTGATGTGACCGTGTTTTCGCTCTTAATTTACATTTTATTCCTTGTTTCGATAAGTTTTTCGACAGGTAATGGAAATTAATGGAACAGCATCTTAAAAGACCATATGAATTATTTTTCTAACCCCGGAATATAGTATAGATAAAGAAAAGAAACAGGCAGTTACGCTATAGGCGAAATACCTTACTGCCGGGGTTAGGAGGTTTCTTATGTTGAATTATCTATGGGGCTTCATGATAATAATCGGTGTTGTAGTTGGGGCTTTAACGGGTAAAATCGACGATGTAAGCGCTGCAACCTTATCTTCTGCAAAAGAGGCTGTTGTTTTGTGTATAACCATGCTGGGGTTTACTGCCCTTTGGATGGGAATTATGCAGATAGCCAAAACAGCAGGGATTATCGACGCCCTGACAAAATTTATCAATCCGCTGTTAAGTCTGCTCTTTCCGAACATTCCGGATAAACATCCCGCCAAAGAATACATAGCTTCCAATATGATAGCCAACTTTCTGGGGCTTGGCTGGGCAGCAACACCCATGGGGCTTAAAGCCATGCAGGAGCTGAAGAAATTGAATCAGGACAGAGAGTCGGCCAGCTGTGATATGTGCACCTTTCTAATTATAAACATATCCGCGCTCCAGCTGATACCCGTAAATATTATTGCGTTCAGAACACAGTACGGCTCCGTTAATCCTACAGAAATTCTTGGAGCAGCCTTGGTTGCTACCAGTGTATCAACGGTAGCAGGTATAATCTTCTCATTGGTGGCCAGAAAACTGGCACATAACAAGTAATTGCTATGAAACAGAAGTAACCGGGTGCTGTTTATGCAGTTATTCAAACAGAGTAAAAAAGAAAGGATGCCAGGGGCAGGGCAGCTGCTTATAATGGCTTTGGGGTAGAAGCTTGAGATTTCTTTTATATATATCAGACTACATAATTCCCTTTATTATTTTTTACATAGTAGGTTTTGCATTATTAATGAAAACGCCAGTGTTTCAGGAGTTCACAAAAGGTGCTGAGGACGGCTTTAAAGTGGTTCTTGGTATAATGCCTACCCTTGTCGGTTTAATGGTCGCTATAGGCATTATGCGAGCTTCTGGAGTACTGGATATGCTGGCAGGATTCATCAAGCCATTAACGAATTTTCTTAATTTTCCTTCGGAGCTGGTGCCGCTTATTACGGTCAGGCTTTTTTCAGCTTCGGCAGCCACCAGTTTACTGTTGGATATCTTTAAGGAATTTGGTCCTGATTCCTATATCGGCAGGCTTACCTCCATAATCATGAGCTGTACAGAAACCATTTTTTATACCATGAGTGTTTATTTTCTGACGGCTGGTGTGAAGAAGACGAGATATACCCTGGCAGGGGCATTAACTGCTACTTTTGCGGGAATCATTGCCAGTGTATTTCTTACTAAGCTGCTATTCTGAAGTAGAGAAAGCAGTTGTTAGTCAAGAACAGCAGCTGTTGTTAAAAAAAAGTATTTGGCAGCATAGAAAATAAATGGCATCATACATAGGAATTTGATTTGAGAAAAGGGTAATTATTATAAGAATTAGAATTGACACATAATCCCATTAAGTATATAATAGAGTTCCTTTCGCAAAGTTCGTTTTACCATAACTTTTCTGGCAAAATCCAGGAAGTTGGACTTGGCAAGATATTATGAAGTTTGATTCATTTATGGATATTGTCCGGAAAATCGGTACAGGATATGAATAAAAATATTAAACCTGCAGAATTTACGGCAATGCCCTCTGATGATGAAAGATGAAAGATATTACTACCAGGAAACCTAAGTTTGTGACATTTAGAATGAAACACAAACTTTCTATATAAGCTGAATGATAACCGCTACCTTTTTCAGTATAAAATGCCAGAATATCTGGCGTTTTATATCCGGAAGAGGCTAATGCTATGTTCAACTTATATAAGTGCATTTTTCATGCACAGAAGAGGAGCATGTAATGATTGAGGTAAGTCATATTACCAAGACCTTTCAGGTTGCAAGGCGCAGTGCAGGTCTAAAAGAAGCCATGAAGGCTTTTGTGCACAGAGAGTATCAGGAGGTGAAAGCTCTTGATGATATTTCATTTACCATTGAAGATGGTGAGATGGTTGGTTATATAGGGCCAAATGGAGCAGGCAAGAGCAGTACCATTAAAGTATTGAGCGGTATTCTTACTCCGGATGGGGGAAACTGCTTGATTAACGGCAGGGTTCCCTGGAAGGAACGGGTACGCCATGTAAAGGAGATCGGTGTCGTATTCGGACAACGTTCCCAGCTTTGGTGGGATGTACCTATTTTGGATTCCTTTGAGCTGATAAAGGACATATATCAGGTGGAGGAGAAAGACTACAAAAAGAATCTGGAGGAATTAACGGAGCTTCTGGATCTGAAAGATATCCTCAGAACGCCGGCAAGGCAGCTTTCCTTAGGCCAGAGGATGCGGTGTGAGATTGGAGCTTCCCTTTTGCATAATCCCAAAATACTCTTTTTGGACGAGCCTACCATTGGGCTGGATGCGGTTTCAAAGATTGCAGTGAGGAACTTTATTTTGGAGAGAAACCGTGACCATGGAACTACGGTTATCTTGACGACCCATGATATGCAGGACATAGAAGCCCTTACCCAGAGAATACTTTTAATCGGTAAAGGTAAAATTCTTCTGGATGGCAGGCTGGGGGAAGTAAGGGAGCGTTTTTCCAGGGACAAGCTGATAACGGTGCAATACTCCGGTAAGAAGCCTGTTTTAAGAGATGGCATGACGGAAGCCTTAAAGGTCCATACCACGAAGGAATCCGCAATAGAGGGAATTCTTACAGTTGCAGTAGATACAGAGATTCTTAAAGTCTCTGAGGCGATTGCCTGCTTGACGTCTCAGACGGAAATATCTGATATTTCCGTGGCAGGAACATCACTTGATGAAGTGGTCGTACAGCTTTATAAGCAGTATGAAATATAGAAAGGCGGTGTTCTGAGTGAAGAAATATCTGTCTTTTTTTCGAATACGGTTTACCAATGGGCTTCAATACAGAGCGGCTGCCCTGGCAGGTGTAGCAACCCAATTTGCCTGGGGAGTCCTGGAAATATTGATGTTTAAGGCTTTTTATTCCTATAATCAGGAGGCCTTTCCAATGGATTTTTCCGCACTTTGTTCTTATATCTGGCTGCAGCAGGCCTTATTATCCCTATACATGGTTTGGTTCTATGAAAATGAGATCTTTGACATGATAATCAGCGGTAATGTGGCTTATGAGTTATGCCGCCCCATATCAATCTATAAGATGTGGTTCGTAAAAAATATGGCTTCCAGGTTGTCAAAGGCGGCACTGAGGGCTTTTCCTATTCTGCTGGTAGCGGCCTTTCTTCCGGCTCCCTATGGCCTGGCTCTTCCGAAAGACATAACGGCAGCTCTATGGTTTCTGTTTTCCTTAACTGCTGCTTTTCTGGTGGTAATTGCTTTCTGCATGATTATATATATTTGCTGTTTCTACATGGTTTCCTCCCTGGGGATACGAATAGTGGCGGCTGCTTTGGCAGAATTTCTGACCGGCGCAGTTATACCTCTGCCCTTTTTTCCGGAGAAGGTCGAAAGAATCATAAGATTTCTACCTTTTGCCTCCATGCAGAATCTGCCCCTAAGAATTTATAGCGGAGATGTCTATGGTGTACAGTTGTATGAGGGAATCCTCTTGCAATTATTCTGGCTGATGGCAATGATTCTTGTTGGGAAGATGCTGCTGTCCAGAGCCTTAAGAAGAGTTACTGCCTTTGGAGGCTAAGTTAAGGACAGGGCGGGAATATAGAGACTTGAGATAGAAATTCGGGAACTGAAAGAAATTACAAAAAGGAGGTCATATGGGACTCTATTTAAAATATCTGTCCATTCAGGTCAGAAGCGCCATGGAATACAAGACTTCATTTATTCTGACTGCTTTGGGGCAGTTTCTTGTATCGTTTAATGTTTTTCTAGGCATATATTTTATGTTTCAGCGCTTTCATGAGGTAGAGGGTTTCACCTTTCATGAAGTTCTGTTATGTTTTTCGGTGGTTCTAATGCAATTTGCTCTGGCGGAGTGTTTTGCGAGAGGTTTTGATGCCTTCCCATCGGTGTTATCCAGCGGAGGCTTTGACCGTATAATGGTGCGCCCCAGAAATGAGATTCTGCAGGTTCTGGGTACCAAAATAGACCTTACCAGACTTGGACGTATGTTACAGGCGGTAATTATGTTTATTTACGGGGTATATAAGAGTGAAACAGATTGGAATGCATTAAGGATAATAACTTTGATCTTTATGATGGTGGGAGGAGTCGCAGTCTTCTCCGGTTTGTTCTTGCTTTATGCTGCTATCTGCTTTTTTACACTGGAGGGGTTAGAATTTATGAATATTCTGACTGACGGAGCCAGAGAGCATGGGAAGTATCCAATTGCAATCTATGGTAAGAAAGTGCTTTTATTCTGTACCTTTATAGTACCCTATGCCCTTATCCAATATTACCCTTTACTGTATGTGCTGGGTAAATCGGATAAGAGCTGGTATATGCTTCTTCCTTTAATTGCGGTACTGTTTTTGATTCCCTGCTATCTTTTCTGGAAGTTTGGCATGAGGCACTATAAATCAAACGGTTCGTAGCTCTACCTTTTGGAAGGTTGGTTTGTGGCTTAGTTCTGTGCCTTAATCCAGCCTTCCAGGTATTTGTTAATAATTTTAAACTGGGCGGGTCCGATGTCCAGAACGAATTTATGAAAGTCTTTTATATTAAATTTGCTGCCAAGACTTTCTTCGGCAGTATTTCTTAGCTCCATAAATTCCAGATACCCAACACCGTATTGTGGATAAAGAGCTGGCTCTTCTACCATTGTTGTGAATAAAACCTGGGCAGTGGACTTATCGGTAATACCAAACTGCTTCAGATAAGAGGCGGTCTGTGCTACAGTCCAGCCTTCATAATTTACCCCCAAATCCAGACGGCAGTATAAGGCCATATTAGCTGCCATGCTATGATCTAAGTAAGAGGAGGCGGCTTCTGCAAATCCAGCCATATGATAGGAATAGAATTCCACATAGGTTGCCCAGCCCTCTGCATAGCCGCTGAAGTTCAGCAGGCTTCTTAAAGGGAGTGGATTGGTATTTCTGAAATAAACAGACTGGTATAAGTGTCCGGGGTAGCCTTCATGGGCCAACGTACTGAAAATCTGCTGATGGTCATAAGCAGGATTATTGTTTATATAGATTACATTGTTGTTATAATTATCAATTGCCGGTACCAGGTACATAGCCGGGCTAAGGTAATCCTCCAGGGACTTATGTACATATTTCACGGTAAAGTTTACATCCGGAGCCACCGGAAAATCTTTCTCTATAGCACTTCTAAGATATTCAAGTATCTCTTTCGGCTCTGACAGCGGATAGGAAACGGTGGAGGCTTCTTCATAGAGCTTTGGGTCTTTGTCTACCAGATCGTTAAGAGCAGTCAGGTTACTGGTTATGGAGTCATCAAGTAATTTGATGAGCTCCTCCGGTGAGCGGGAGGTTCCAGTGCCGGAGGCCAGGAGATAACGATAATACTCCTTACCCTTTGGCAGGTTGGCAAGACCCCCTTCGTTTACACCTGTTCCCTTTAAGCCTTCTAAAGTATCAATTAGCAGCTGATAAGCAGGTATTACGTTTTTAAGGACAGCTTCCTTATTTTCTTTTTTGTAGGATTTTATCTCAGCTTTTGTAAGTCCTTCATAGCTCTCAATCTTATCGTTGAATACGTCTATCAGATAGTTGTTTTCAGGGTCTTCAATAAAGGATTGGCATTGTTTTAATATGCTGTCGGCTACGGTGTCACTCATAAACAGGCCGGCTTTTGATTTCTGCTGTTCAAAGAGACAAATTTCCTCAAAGTACTCCGTAATTTGCGGCAGCAGCTTAAGGTAAATGTCAATGTCATCCTTGGTATAGAAATTGTATTCGGCCAGCAATACCGGTAACTGCGCCTGAAGACCGGTGGTAGGTCCCAAAACCTCATTGTATAGCAGGTAGGATCCGCTGTTAAGCTCTAACTTCCAGTAGCTGGATAATATATCATAAGTTAGCTTCTGACTGGTATTTAAGTTGCTGTACTCAAACTTTTTAAGAGCAGCCAGATAATTTTCTGCAGTGATGAGAGATTTCTTCATTTCGCCGATGGAATAGCGGCCAAAAGTAACAGGATAACTATCTATACCGTAATTCTTGGGATTGGCAACAGAGAAGTTAAGGGTTAAAGTATCCTGTGTCACTTCCGCCTTAAATACATCATTGGTAAAGCTGTCGAACTTGGCCCGTGTGGTTTCCGCATTATCCTTTTTGCCGCAGCCTGTTAACGCTGACACCAGTAATAGTACGGTAATCAGAAACGGAAACAACTTCTTTCTTTTTTTCATATACTTCATACCTTTCTTTGGGTAAATAGGATTATCCACCAGATTATGCAGGCCAGCCCTGCACCTGAGAATAAAAATCCTGTAATAATACTTTATGTTAAATAGATCAAAACCATTCATGAAATCAGGTTAGATGAAAGCTTTCTATTGCTTGACATGCTGTAATACCAAGGGTATAATCAATTTATTACAAATGTAAGAATTAGGGAGGCTTTATGAAAAAATTACCTCAGATATCAGAAGCAGAATATGAAGTTATGAAAATTATATGGAGATATGCACCCATCAGCACAAATGAGGTAACCGAGAAGCTGACAGCTGAAACCAGCTGGAGTCCTAAAACCATACAGACAATGTTAAAAAGGTTGGTTCAAAAAGAAGCCATAAGTTTTCATAAGGAGAGCAGAGTATTTGTTTATACACCATTAGTGAAGCAGACAGAGTATCTGGAGCATGAAAATAATCATTTTTTAAACCGTTTTTATGACGGTAACCTGACCTCTATGTTAACCAGCTATCTGGGAAGTGACAGTATCACGGAGAGAGAGCTGGAAGAGCTTCGCAGTCTGTTAAAGAAGACGAAAGGAGATAAGAGATGATAGCAGGTTTTATGGTTCGCTTTGCTATTGCAGTACTGGTCATTTCCTTTCTTGTACTACTGATTATCGGTGTTAAAAAAATTGCAGGAAAAAAATTGTCTCCCAGAACACATTATCTTATCTGGTTCTTTCTGCTTATTGCACTTACAGTACCCTTTCTGCCGGGAATTTCTTTATCCTATGGCAGCAGCTTTTTTCCAAATTTAAATACCACCTTATCCCCTTCCCCAAGGAGCCTGACAGAGGAGGAAAAGGTTGTGGAGACAGCTGATAGAGGCTGGATGAATAATTTTGTGGTTTCAGTCGGACAGGAAAGGGAATCGGTCGTTTATCTCATAGTAGGCCTTGTGTGGATTTTGGGTATTCTGGTTATGGGAACGGTTACCATAGCTTCCTTTCTGCGGCTTAAGAGGCTGTTTGAGGCTTCCCTGCCCTTGCAGGATGCAGTGATAAGAAGGTTATTTGAAGAATGCAAAAAAGAGGCAGGTATAAAAAAGAAGATTGAAATATGTAGCAGTGCTTATATAAAATCCCCCATTGTCCTTGGTACCTTCAAACCAGCAGTGATTTTGCCTATTCAGGCGGTAAAAGAGCAGAGCCCTGAGGAAATCAGGTATATTCTGCTACATGAGTTGATGCATTGCAGGTACCTTGACATACCCATAAATTATTGGATATGTCTATTAAGAGTTCTCTACTGGTTCCATCCGCTGGTATGGTATGCATTAAGGGAAGTGCAAAATGACAGGGAGGTTGCCTGTGACGCTTCAGTACTGACACTGGTGGGAGAGGAACAAGCCCAGGCTTATGGCGAAACATTGATTTCATATGCCAGAAGTGTGTCTTATCCTCGCTTTTCCACTGCCTCTGCCATGGGAGGTTCTTCAAGACAGATAAGCAGACGTATTAAAAATATTGCAGCCTTTCAAAAAGAAAGTATATGGGGACATCTTAGAAGCAGGGGGATTCTACTGTTAGTGGGAGCAGCAGTGCTTGCTGTTCTGCCGGGACTCACTACGGCCGCCTCCGATGATGAGGTAAGACTTCCGGATTCCTATAAGGTAGAGAATAGTCTGGGGACCTATTTCGCAGGTTACGAGGGGAGCTTTGTGATGTATGACCTAAACCAGGAGACATATACTCTTTATAACGAAAAAGATGCCATAAAGAGGGGCTCTCCGGACTCCACCTATAAAATATACAGTGCTCTTTTTGCGTTGGAGAAGGGCGTTATAACCGGAGAGAATTCAAAGCTTGGCTGGAATAATACTAAATATCCTTTTGATTCCTGGAATAAGGACCAAGACCTGAAAACTGCCATGAAATATTCTGTTAACTGGTATTTTAAAGCCTTGGATGAAAAATGTGGATTACCATATCTAAAAGAAAAGTTTGAAAAAATTGGCTATGGTAATAAAGATTTGTCAGGAGGAATATCCGGCTACTGGATGGAGTCTTCTCTTAAGATCTCTCCCCTTGAGCAGGTAGAACTGCTGACGGCTTTTTACCGTAACGATTATGATTTTAATGCAGAGAATATAAAAACGGTGCAGGAGGCAATGTTTCTCGGAGAAACAGAGGAAGCCGCCCTGTATGGTAAAACCGGAACCGGAGCAGTGGAAGGAAAAAATATAAATGGCTGGTTCCTGGGTTATATAGAAGACCAGAATAACCATTATTTCTTTTCTGTAAACCTGCAAAAGGGAGCTGACTGCAGCGGCAGTCAGGCCGCAGACATTGCACTCAAGATACTGAAAGGTCTTGGGATATATGGAAATTAAATTCAGTCGGTTCGTTGTGCAGTATTGCTTATAGCTTTTCCGTTTAATAGTGCTGCTGCCTCTTCTGGCTTAAAATAACAGGTTATAACATCCTTCGCTACACCAACAGCATTACTGGAATAATAACCATTTGCTATTCTGACGGCAATAGATATTTCAGGAGTATCACTTGGGGCATAGCCGATAAACAGAGCATGGTTTGGCTTGGTCTTAGATTCCTGTGCTGTGCCGGTTTTCCCGGATACAGAGACATCCATATCCTTTAACAAGGTATTGTTTTGAGCATATTGCAGCATTCCTTGTGTAAGGGTATCCCAACTGGATTGTGAGAGTTGGACTTTTTCCTTTGTTTCAGGTAAGAAGGAACTTTCGGTCCCGGTGCTGCTGTCTGCTATTTTATCCAGCAGTGACAGGCGGTAGGCGGTACCTTTTTCTGCCAGGATATTTACATATGCAGCCAATTGAACTGTGGTATAGTTATGAGTGCCCTGACCAATGGAGGAAGGTATTGCATAGTTGTTTGTTACCTGAGGCAGGCTTTCATTTATTTCTATACCGGACTTGCTATCCAGATGGAACAGGTTTGCATATTTCTTTAATTCCTTAAGAGCCTGCTCTTCAGAATAGGTGTTGTTATCCTTACTGCCCAGTCGGTAAGAAATCTCGCACAGATAGTCATTGCAGGAGTTCTGGATGGCTTTTGCAGGATTTTCTATTATACCATGTCCGCTTCTTTTCCAGCATCTGAGGTGGGGAGAGCGTTTATCAAATACACCGTCGCAAAAGACTGAGGTGGCAGGTGTTATGACCTTTTCTTCCAGTCCGGCAGCTATGGTAATGGGCTTAAAGGTTGAGCCGGGAGCTGTCAGCTGTTGGGTGGCACGGTTATAAAGCGGCAAAGACAGGTCCTTTAACAGATAACTGTAGTAGGTTCCGCTTTCCTGCCCGGACAGGAGATTGTTGTCATAACCTGGATAGGTTACGCAAGCAAGCAGTTTGCCGGTGACCGCCTCTGTAACCACCACAGAACCGCTACAGGGTTCCAGGGCCAATTGCGCCGGGGTTATTTCGAGATTCTGTATTTTTTTTCGAATAAAAGAGTAAGGGCTTAATTCATTATTTATTAAACGTTTGTAATCCTCGTCTTCCTTTAAAACTCCCTGCAGGTATAGGAGCTGGCAGATTTCCAGGGGAGTAATCAGGTTGGTTTTTAGCATCTGCTGATAGACCAGTTTATGAAACTCCGTATCAGCAGTAAGGGTATTAGCCGCTTTTTCTGCCAGTAGCAGGGCAGCTTCTTTTGCATCAAGGTATTTCTGGTCTCGGGTTAGGGTACTGGTGTTAATCCAGTCAGCTTTCACCGCGGCTAAGAGGAGTTCCATAAAGGAAAGCGTTCCTTCCTCCCATTGAAGCCAGAGATCTGATTTCTTAGGAGAAATATCAGGGAGCAGGAAAGGGGATGCCTCAGTGAAAAGAATGTCAGCTAAATAGGCTTCATAAAGCTGGCATTCCTTTGATAAAGCATTAAAAGGTATGGCAGTTTCAGAGACAGAGGTCAGATTTTTTAGTATTTCTTTTAGTTTCCTTTGAAGCCGTTCGCTGATTTCTTTTTCTAATGGTGAGAGATCTGTAGTTTCGTTTGAGGAGAGCTGCAACAGGTTGTTTTTAATAAAAGCATAATATACATCATAAACCGGTATACGGATGTCGGAGGAATCTGACAGACCGGTTTTATTAAAATCTACAGCATCTATGAGATTATCCAGCAGAATACCTGCGATATGCTGCTCAAGAAGTTGATAAGCGGCTGTCTGCAGATGGTAGTCAAGACTTAAATAGACGTCCTTGCCAGGCACGGGGTCAGTTACAGAAAGGATATCTTGTATTCGGCCAGCCTGATTAATGGCTACTTCCTTTGTGCCATTACTGCCTTTTAGATCCTCCTCCATGTATTTTTCGATTCCGTCCTTTCCGACGATGGAGTTTATAGTATAGTCTTTTCCGGCTTCCTTGGTTTTATCAAGTTCCTCCGAGGAAATATTACCCGTATAACCTATAATGTTTGAGAAGGCCTCACCACCCTCATAAACGCGTATACTTCCGGTATCTATCTGCACACCTTTTAGAACAGAGCTGTTTTCCAGTATATCTGCCACGGTCTGCTCAGATACGTCCCTGGCAAGGGTCAAAGGTATAAATTTTTGGCTGCTGTTCTGCCATAACATATAGCGAATCCCCAGTAACTGAAGCAACTCTTCTTTCTCATAACGAGATGAAAGACCATATTGGTTCAGCTCAGCTTCTGTATAAATGTCCAGCATATCTTCATAGATACCGAATTTATTGCAGAGATACTGGGAGAGTTCCTCTGAACCTGTGCCGGCTTCTTTTTTTGTCAGCTTATCCGGGCTGGTCTTTCCAAAGATATCAGCCCGCAGACGGTTCAGCCTGGTACCATCGGTTGTAAAGATATATTCGCTGTTTGCATTAAGAGCTATTGGTAAGGTGTTTTCAAGGGTTTCTCCATTTTTTCTAAAAATTTTGATAAGACCAGAAGCAGTTCCATTTAAGGCAAGCTGCCGTTCTCTGCTGCTGTCATATTCTGTGTTGTCCTCCAGGGTAACAAAATAAGCCGTCCTGTTGCCCGCCAGGAGTAAACCGTTTCTATCATAAATATTCCCCCGGGTGCTGTTCACGAGAATCTCCTTCTTTTTTGTATAAATGCCCGTATTAAGGTCATTTTCCTTCAAAATCTGCAGCTGGTAAAGGACGGTAATCAGCCACAGTATAAGAAAAAGAAAGATTGCAGCTATCGGTATAAGCCGTAGGTTTTCAGATTTTGATTTCATTAATTTCCTTTCTTAAGGGGTCAGTTGTTCAAGCACCGGTTTCAACCCTTTCATAACATAGGAGCTTCCGCCTCTTTGCTTTACGTCCTCTACCATAGTTACCAGCAGGATAGGCTCAGAGGTGTCTTTGTCTGTAGTAAATACAGCGAACCAGCCAAGCTCCGTACCCTTATTATCCGTTTTGGAGAGCTTTATCTCAGCAGTACCGGTCTTACCTGCCAGGGATAGATCCTTCCTGTGAACGGTATAACCGGTTCCGGCAGGGGTGTTCACCGTTTTTAGTAAGGCATTTCGAACGATTTCTGAGGCAGCTTCTGAGAAGGCATTCTTAAGCCAAATACGAGGCGCTGCTTCTACCTGGTACAAAAGGGTCGGGCTGATAACATCTCCCTTGTTGCAAAAGGCAGTGTATAAGCAGGCCAGATGAAGGGGATTTACAAGCACTTCTCCCTGTCCATATCCGGTGTCGGCCAATTGAATTTCTGATTGAAAAATACCATCTCTGGCATATTGGGAGGAAGAAAGGGAGATTTCAAAGGGGAGATTTTCAGAAAAGCCAAGGTGGGATAAATTTTCGGCTAATTTGTCCTTTCCTATCTTTAACGCGGCTTTGGCAAAATAGATGTTATCTGAATGAATAAGGGCATTTTCCAGAGTAACCCGATCATAGGTATGGAGAGTAGTGACATAATAATTCCCCCAGCTTGCATCCTTGCGCCATTTAAGACCCTCCTGCCCATAATCCTCCTCCGGATCAAGAGCACCACTGGTAAGCCCGATAGCAGCTATGACAGGTTTAAAAGAGGAACCAGGACACCAGGTCTGCCGAAAGCGGTTATAAAGAGGCTGGGACTCTGACTGATTCAAGCTCTCCCATTGATCAGCAGACATCCCAAGTATAAAATTATTGCTGTTGTAGGAAGGAGTACTGACCAGTGCTAATACTTCACCTGTATAGGGATTAAGGGCAACAGAACAGCTTCTGTCCTCACGGAAGCTGTCATAAAGTTTGGATTGAAGCTCGGAATCAATCGTCAGCCGAATATCCTCACCGTCCTTTTTGGCTACGGAGGCTAAGGTACACTTTACAGCTCCCTGAAAATCCGTAATATGAAGCTCATAACCAGTACTGCCTCTTAACTCTTTTTCATAAAGGGCTTCTAACCCGGTACGGCCTATAAGACTGTTTGAATAATAGCCCTCACCTGGATGGTCTTTAAGGTCTTCGGCTGTTACATTCTGTACATAACCTGTCAGATGAGAGGCCTTTTCTTCCAAAGGATAACTGCGAACCGCAATATCCGTAATCATAATTCCCGGTATCTGGAGGAGGGAATTCCTTTGTTCCTTAAGCTCCATAGCCTTTTCACTTGGATTAGAACGAAGCAGCTCTGATTCATCCAGCTTTTCAATTGTTTTTAAAGGAACAAAGGAGTCGTTGTTTACCCATTTGGCCTGAAGCTTTTTCTCAATGCTTTCAGGCGACATATTTAACAGGCGGGACAGTTGTTTTCTATCTTTTTCCCAATCCTCGGACAATTTCCCCGGAACCAGCCCGACGGATGAGGCAGCACCTTCACCTGCCAGTAAGTTACCAATGCGGTCCAGCAGACGGCCGCGTTTAGCTTCCTTACGAATTACCTTAACCTTATCGTCAGAAGTCAGCTGGGGAAAAATTATGCTGTCATCCCAGGAAAGGGCATAGTTACCCTCCTCATTTTTTGTGAAAGTGGCGGTGTTTGTAAATTGAATTTCACCAGCCAGACTGTCGAATTTCTGGCTGTAGGTCACAGTGGATAAATCTTCTGAAGTAATGGAAGTATCAGTGATTTCAGAATGGAAATTTTTTGCTTCAATTCCTTCATATATCTTTTGATTTCGCAGGATGAAAGCATCCTCAGAAATCCTGCTACGGCTGTCGTTATCCAGTAGAGAATACATTTTCTTAAAGTTCTGTTCCTTTAGCAGGGACACATAGGCTGATAGAACATCCTTTGGTGTGGTAACTATTATTTCCTCCGGGGCTTTACTGTCCTTTAAAAATGCGTAGATTATTGCAAGCAAAGCCAGAGCTACAGCCATAGAGCAGTTTACCCCCCAAAAAATTTTCAGAGCGTAATTTTTTCTCTTTTTTCTCTTCATATTCCTGTCCGGTTTCAGTCTGATTACTGAATAAATATGGACTCCTTTCATGGATTTTAATATATTGCAGTGATAGGGCAGAGTTGAAAAAGTTATTAATATTACAAGTGTAAGATTTATAAACGTGCCTATATATTACAACTGTAAGATTTAAAAGTCAAGCAGTTTTCAAACACGTACTGGTGCAAATACATGAAAGGGAATTCCGAAAGTAGTAATGAGTTTTGCTATAAATAAAAAGCTGTAGTTGACAAATTTTTTGAGGGATGTTATGCTAAAAAATAATTGATGTATGATGCCGGTAAAAACGGCCGATACTAATCTATAATATTAAAAGGCTGAGAAAAGAAGAGTAAGTAAAACTTTTCGTGGACAGAGAGCCCTGTATTGCTGAAAAAGGGTCACGTTTAGATTACCGAAGATGGTCTTGGAGCCTCGCACCGAATGGAGAGCCTTTAGGCTGCGACGGAAGCACCCGTTATCGTGACACCCTGTAGAAACTGCAGGAGAAGAGAGCCTATTCAGGCTGAATTAAAGTGGTACCACGGGATATTGTTCTCGTCTTTAAAGAAGACGGGGACTTTTTTTGTAATAGGATATAAACCGATTGCCAAAAACGCCCTATCGGACGGATGTACAAGGTGCATTTAAGGAAGAGGGTAACTATCGCGAAAGTGCTGGAGTCTGGTAAGCTCTTTATATAACTGGACAGTAAAAGGAGGAAGATATATGTGTAACTGTAAAAAACCCTATTATATTACAACTGCCATAGCTTATACCTCAGGAAAACCTCATATCGGGAATACTTATGAGATCGTACTGGCGGACAGCATAGCAAGATTTAAGAGACAGGAAGGCTATGAAGTGTTTTTCCAGACAGGAACGGATGAGCATGGACAGAAGATTGAGAACAAAGCTGGTGCCGCAGGAATTACCCCCAAAGAATTCGTAGACGGAGTTGCTGCACAGATTCAGGATATTTGGGATATGATGAATACCTCTTATGATAAATTTATCCGTACAACAGATAGCTATCATGAGGAACAGGTTCAGAAGATTTTTAAGAAGCTCTATGAAAAAGGTGATATCTATAAGGGACATTATGAAGGCTTGTACTGTACGCCCTGTGAATCCTTCTTCACACCCTCCCAGCTGGTTGACGGTAAATGTCCGGACTGCGGCGGTGAAGTTCAGCCTGCAAAGGAAGAGGCATATTTCTTAAAGCTCAGCAATTATACAGACAGACTTATCGAGCACATCAAGACACATCCAGAATTCATTCAGCCAGAGAGCAGAAAGAATGAAATGATGAATAACTTCCTGCTGCCGGGCTTACAGGATCTCTGTGTTTCCAGAACCTCGTTTAAATGGGGTATTCCAGTAAGCTTTGATGAGAAACATGTGGTGTATGTATGGCTGGATGCCTTAAGTAACTATATTACCGGCCCAGGCTATGACATAGACGGAAACCACGGAGAACTTTATAACAAGTTCTGGCCGGCAGACCTTCATTTAATCGGTAAGGACATCTTAAGATTTCATACCATTTACTGGCCAATTATGCTTATGGCTCTTGAAGTTCCTTTACCAAAGCAGGTATTCGGTCATCCCTGGCTGTTACAGGGAGAAGGTAAGATGAGCAAGTCGAAAGGAAATGTACTCTATGCCGATGAGCTGGTTCAATTCTTCGGTGTGGATGCCGTGAGATATTTTGTGCTTCATGAAATGCCTTTTGATAACGATGGTGTAATTACCTGGGAACTTATGGTGGAGAGGATGAATTCTGACCTTGCAAATACACTTGGCAATCTTGTTAACCGTACCATTTCCATGTCCAACAAATACTTTGGAGGAACGGTAAGAAATGCGGGTGTAAAAGAAGCAGTAGATGATGAATTAAAAGACCTTGCAGTTAAGACCGCAGATAAGGTAGTGACTAAGATGGAGCAGTTAAGAGTCGCTGATGCACTTACTGAAATCTTTACGCTCTTTAAACGCTGCAACAAATATATTGATGAGACCATGCCCTGGGTACTGGCAAAAGAGGAGGAGAAAAAGGAAAGACTTGAAACGGTTCTTTATAACCTCGTTGAGAGTATTACCATCGGAGCCAGTCTGCTGCATTCCTTCATGCCTGAGACTGCCGGGAAGATTCTCGCTCAGCTTAATACAGAGTTAAGGAATATTGATGGATTAAAAGAATTCGGACGATATCCGGATGGCAATAAGGTTACAGAAACCCCTGAAATTCTTTTTGCTAGACTTGATATCAAGGAAGTACTTGAGAAGGTTGAAGCTGCAAAAGCTGCAGAAATCAAACCGGAAGAGGCTCAGAAAGAAGAGCCTGTAAATGTTATAGATATACCAGCAAAAGATGAGATTTCCTATGATGATTTCATGAAGCTACAGTTTCAGGTTGGTGAGATTATCGCCTGTGAAGAAGTGCCTAAGTCCAAAAAGCTTCTCTGCTCCCAGGTCAGAATCGGAAGCCAGGTGAAGCAGATCGTATCAGGAATCAAGGCATACTACACACCGGAACAGATGGTAGGTAAGAAGGTTATGGTACTGGTGAATTTAAAGCCTGCCAAGCTGGCTGGAATCCTGTCTGAAGGAATGCTGTTATGCGCAGAAAATGAAAACGGAGATCTGGCATTGATGATACCGGAGAAAGATATGACTCCTGGGGCAGAAATCTGCTAAGTTTATAAAAAATAAGTCAATTAATGTTACCTAAGCTTTTCATTCCTTGCTATTGTAGGCTTGAAACCATTCTTAACCCTGAGATATGGTGGCATGAAAGTATAAGTATAATCAAAGCATAACTGCGCTGCATTAACTATATTTAAACAGAAAGCATGAATGGGAATATAAAAACAAGTATATAAGAAGCTGCCATCTCAGTTCACAGTTCAATGTGGTATCTGAGGGCAGCTTCTTCTTATTTCAGCAAATATTTCAACAATGCATTCCTGCTTATTTTAATACCTTATCCAGCTCCGGATTCATTGCATAGAAGTTCTTTGCATCCAGATGCTCCTGTACTCTTACCAGGGCTTCACCAAATCGCTGAAAGTGCACGACTTCACGTTCTCTTAAGTAGCGTATAGGCTCAGCTATTTCTTGATCTGTTACAATTCGAAGAATGTTATCATAGGTGGTTCTTGCCTTCTGCTCTGCCGCAAGGTCTTCTGTTAAGTCCGTAAGAGCATCACCTTTGGATTGAAAGAAACATGAATTAAAGGGGACTCCGCCTGCAGCCTGAGGCCAGAGTCCTGTTGTGTGGTCAATATAATAAGCATCAAAACCTGGGGTTTTTAACTCTTCCAGTGTCAGGTTCTTAGTCAGCTGGTATACAATTGCACTGATAATTTCCAAATGAGCCAATTCTTCTGTGCCGATATCTGTTAACAGGCCGGTAACTTCCTTATAGGGCATGGTATAACGCTGTGACAGATAACGCATGGAAGCGGCCAGCTCTCCGTCAGGACCGCCGAACTGACTGATAATAAGCTGTGCCATTTTGGGATTCGGGTTTGTTATTTTAACCGGAAACTGCAGTCTTCTTTCATAGGTCCACATATTATATCGCTCCTTCCCAGGGCCAGGGATCTTCCACCCAGGTCCACGTAGTATTTTCTTTTATCCGGTAAGGTTCTATGGGACCAAAGGCTGTCTCGTATTCTGACAGTGCTTTCTCTCTTTCTGACCGGTAATTTTCAAAGCAGCTAAGTGCTTCTTTGTCAAAAGGGTGAGTATCAAGAAACAGACGTAACTCATCCAGTACAAAGCTTATTTCCTGAAGTTTTTTCATAGCACTGCATTTATCTTCCTTCATAATAAAGCACCTCCTGTTCCGTAAAAGGGCAGGTCTAATTCCTTAAACAGTGTTCCGGCTTGTAAAGCCTCAGCCGGCAGATTTAAATCTTTAAAGCATTGTTTTCGAATGACAACCATAGCCAAAGGAAGCTCAGTTGTGGTTGTCTCCTGGTTATCACAAGGAAGAGAGGGAATCCCTTTTGTTGGTGTATCTTTTAGCATTGCATTGAAGCTTTGAGGTGTGATGTCCATATAGATCTCCTTTCTAAAATAATAAAAAGTGCGCATACTATCTTTAAGCTTTATTATTTTTAAGGTGTTCCTTGGTTTCTATAAGTCATCTTTTATATCCATCCGACAGATAACCTTACTGGAAAAGGCTCGGGTTTGGGTAGATATAGCAACTTATACAGGAGAGGATATTACCAGCAAAAATAAATTTTACATTGATATCAAATCTATGCCAACGAATAATCACAGTCCTTATAAATAGTTTGTCATTACAAATACAAAAGATACAGGTAATAAAAGCATGGGCAGGGAATGGTTAACGAATATGGAAGAAAACATGGACAAAGAACAGGGTTATCACTTATAATGTCTTAATGGACAGGCATCTGGTAATATTTATCGAATTACCGTAAGGAATAATGATGTGAAAAAATGATATTTTTTGTTTTTGGATAAGAAAAGAGGCATAGCTATGATTTTTGAAACCCATGCTCATTATGATGATGAAGCATTTGATGAAGATAGAAAGCAATTACTAAACAGCTTTGAAGCAGCAGAAATTGGATATGTAGTGAATATAGGAGCAAGCCTTCAAAGTTCTAAGAACTCTCTGACGCTGGCAAAGGAATATCCTTTTATTTATGCAGCTATTGGAGTACATCCCAGTGAAACGGCAGAATTGGATGAAGCGAATTTTGGCTGGCTGAGAGAGGCTGTAAAGGAGCCTAAAGTAGTAGCCATCGGTGAGATCGGACTTGATTATTACTGGGATACACCGGAACGTACAGTGCAAAAGTTATGGTTTGAAAGGCAGATGGAATTAGCCAAGGAGGTAAATCTGCCCGCAATCATTCACAGCAGAGATGCAGCAGCAGATACCCTTGATATGATACAAAGCTGTAATCTTAAGTCTGTAGGAGGAATTATACATTGCTTTTCCTATGCAAAAGAAATGGCAAAAGCCTATCTTGATATGGGCTTTTATCTGGGAATCGGAGGAGTGTTAACCTTTAAGAATGCCAAAAAGCTCAGGGAAGTGGTAGAGTATGCACCTATGGAAAGTATAGTGCTGGAGACCGATTCACCTTATCTGTCACCGGAGCCTAACAGAGGCAAGAGGAATTCTTCTCTTAATCTGCGTTATGTAGCGGAAAAAATAGCAGAAATTAAAGGACTGGATTACGAAGAAGTCCTAAAGATAACGGAGCAGAATGCGAAGAATGTATATAAAATAAAATAACTGTGAAAGGCATTGTATGCCACAGAAAGGATGAATGGATGGCAACACTGGGAAATCCAAAGGAAACCATAGAAATATTAAATAAATACCACTTCGTTTTTCAGAAGAAGTTCGGGCAGAACTTTCTGATCGACACCCATGTACTTGAGAAGATTATCAGAGCTGCAGGGGTGACAAAAGATGATATGGTAGTGGAAATAGGTCCCGGAATCGGAACCCTGACGCAATACCTGTGTGAAGCTGCCAGAGAGGTGGTTGCTGTTGAAATAGATAAGAATCTGATACCGATTCTTGAGGATACCCTATCTCCCTATGAGAATGTAAGTATTATCAACGAAGATGTCTTAAAGGTGGATTTAAAGAAACTAGTACAGGAAAAGAATGGGGGAAGGCCCATAAAAGTTGTGGCAAATCTTCCTTATTATATAACTACTCCAATCATCATGGGTCTGCTGGAAGCACATGTACCCGTAGAAAACATTACCGTTATGGTGCAAAAAGAGGTTGCTGACCGTATGCAATCCGGCCCCGGCAGCAAAGACTACGGAGCTCTTTCCCTGGCAGTTCAGTATTATGCACAACCCTATATTGCAGCCAATGTACCGCCAAACTGTTTTATGCCACGACCGAATGTAGGCTCTGCCGTCATCAGGCTCTCTCTTCATAAGGACAGGCCGGTTAAGCTTCAGGACGAAAAGCTGATGTTCAAATTAATCCGCGCCTCCTTTAATCAAAGAAGAAAAACTCTTGCCAACGGACTTAATAACAGTGATGAGATCAAGCTCTCCAAGGAGCTTATAACAGAGGCTATAACAGAACTTAATCTGTCTCCCAGTATCAGAGGAGAGGCATTGACACTTGAAGATTTTGCGGCTTTAAGCAATTTGATTTATGAGAAGCTGAATTCCTGACACATTCGTTTAGTCAACGGAATATGTCGAAAAAACAACCTTTTATATTGACATATCCTTTTGGGAATGATATCTTTTACTGGCAAATGTCCAGGTAAAAGTAGAAACCTCTAACCAGAAGGAGATAGTAGAATGCACATAGGTAAAATAACAGGAAACATTGTAGTCGGACAATCAGGCGGACCAACCGCTGCCATTAATTCCAGTCTTGCAGGTGTATATAAAGCAGGTAAGGAAGCAGGCGCAGACAAGGTATATGGAATGCTCAACGGAATACAGGGGCTTCTTAAGGGAAAACTGATTGACCTTTCTGAGAAAATAACCTGTGATCTGGAGCTGGAACTGTTAAAGAGAACTCCTGCCGCTTATTTAGGCTCCTGCCGTTATAAATTACCGGATCATGAAAAGGATACTGCCCCTTATGAACAATTATTTCAGATACTGAAGGCGCATGAAATCGAGGTTTTTCTCTATATCGGCGGAAATGATTCCATGGATAGTATACGTAAGCTTTCTGAGTATGGAGAGTTGGTAAATAGCTCTATAAAATTTATAGGAATCCCGAAAACCGTTGACAATGACCTGGAAATTACAGATCACACCCCCGGATACGGAAGTGCTGCCAAGTTCATTGCAGCTGCAACAAAAGAAATAATCAGAGACAGTCTGGTTTATGATCAGAATAATCTTACAATCATAGAAATCATGGGAAGACATGCAGGCTGGCTTACAGCAGCAGCGGCACTGTGTAAGGATAAGGACTGTCAGGGACCCGACCGTATCTATCTTCCGGAGAAGAATTTTGACAAGGATATTTTCTTAAAGGATATAAAGGCTTTACAGCAGGAAAAGAAATCGGTTGTTATCGCGGTATCAGAGGGAATTCATCTGGCAGACGGAAGGTTTGTCTGCGAATTGTCCGATAAGGACTCCTATATCGATGAATTCGGTCATACCATGCTGACAGGTGCAGGAGCCTATCTTGCAGCGCTGGTAAAGAAGGAATTAAACTGCAAGACCAGAGCCATTGAACTTAACACCTTACAGCGTTGTGCTTCTCATTTAGCTTCCCTTTCTGATATTACAGAAGCCTTTGAAGCAGGCAGAGCCGGTGTGATGGCTGCAGCCAGAGGTATCACCGGAGTAATGGCTGTAATAAAGAGAGTATCTGATTCACCTTATCAGTGTGCATACGAGACTCATAACATCAAGCAGATTGCCAATATGGAGAAGAAAGTTCCCTTAAGCTGGATTAAGGAAGGCGATGATGGACTTACAGAAGAGTTTATCCAATATGCAAGACCTTTGATTATGGGGGAAGTAATGCCTATTATGGTAAACGGACTTCCTGCGCATATGGATAATATCAAATAAAAAGTCCAAATAATAGATATTGTATAATACTAGAGACTGTTAATTTTGAGACTTTCATTATTTTATAAAATTTTATAAAAACAAAGAAACAATAATTGTTAACTATATAATCTCATAAATGAAAAGATTAATCCCCCCAGCTATGCTGGGGAGAACAGTATAAGTGGAAACGGTGAGGATAACCCAATAAGCATCCTATGATAAAATGAGAATGGTGTTGCATGCCAAACTCAATTAATAGGAGGCAGCCCTTATTAGGACTAATAACAAACCACCAGTTCAACTGGTGGTTGATGACTTAGATTATAGATTAAAATAAAGTACTTAAGTAGTTTATATTGATATTACCCCGATTTGTAATATAAAACTTGCCATTATAGAGTATAGTATCATTTGATATAACTTGAAAATTGTACACTAAGCTGTCATCAGAATAACATTTTATGTTATAAATCCATCCTTTACTTCCTAAAGCATTTTTATCATAATTAAATTTAATATTATGGAAGTCATTTTTAAATTCATTTAGATTTTTATCTTCCTTAAGAGTGACAACCTGAGTTTTATATTGAATAGTAACATAACTTATATTTTCTAAATCAATCACAAATACTCTGTTGATACTATTTTTATAGAAGAATAGTATCAAAATTATAATAAGTATTAGAGCAGATATCAATTTTAGTGATTTTTTGCTCATGATGCAATCCTCCGCAAATACATTGAAACTAATAAGTCGAATTTAGTGTTTTGAATATAAAAATTAATAATTGTAACCCCAAATTTTCACTTGTTTTTAAATTATATAGTGAAACTTTGGGGTTACAAAATTTTTTTATATTATAATAGTCATTTTAAATAAACACAGGAATCAACATTTTCCCTTATTTTTATTATAGATAATAAACCAAATTATGTCAATTAATTTCTATTGGGGTAGTCATAAAGTAAGCCTAGTGCATATTATGTTCAAAATACCTGAAGAGGGATGTATATTGCGTTTCTCTAAAGCAACATCTACTCAAGGAGAAAAATTGTTTATTGTGAAATAAGTATTATCGAGCCTTGCTCCAAAGTGCTCTTGACATCAATAATCTTCTGATTACTGCTGCCTTTCCAGTGTAGTTTGGTATCCTTTAACCCTTCCATGAACTTGCCGTCTACCAATACATCTACCTGTTCAAGTAAAGGCAGATATTTAATCTCATCCCAGGAAAAGCCTGTATAAAGCCAAATATTCTTATCAGGGAAAGTATTTCTAATCTCTTCCACCAAGGCTGCCACACCACTTCGGTTTGCTGGATGCAGGGGGTCTCCTCCGCTTAGGGTGAGCCCTTCAATATAGGGCTTTCTTAATTGTTCAAATATCTCCTCTTTTGCTGCCTCATCAAATGCAAGACCTCCGTTAAGATCCCAGGTTACAGGATTGTGGCAGCCCTTGCAGCCATGATTACAACCGGCAACCCACAGTACTACACGAAGACCGGTGCCGTTAAGCATATCGTCTTTGGTTATATTGTGATATCGCATTACATGCTTTTCCTTTCCTTGATTTCTGCCATTTTGGCTTCATTGAGACGGGTATCCCCTTTTACTCTGGAGTAAGACAGATATCCGTTCATCCGTTCAATCTTAGTAAGATTGGAGCTGCCGCATTCTGGGCAGACATCCATTTCAAGCTCCTGGTGGCCGCAGTCATCGCAATAAGCGAGGGAAAGGTTCACGCCTTCGTAAAATCCCATATCCATGGCTCTTCTGACCAGGGTCTTGATAGCCTTCATATTATAATCGATAGGATACTTCACATACTGGATCTTACCGCCGTTTGAGAGATCCCAGAAACGCTGTTCCAGATCCTGCTTCTGAATGGGGGTCAGTTCTTCCGTAACATGGCAGTGAAAGCTGTTGCTTACATACTCTCTGTCAGATACATTCTCAATAATTCCATACTTTTTACGGAACTGCTGTACCTGAAGACCGCAGAGGCTTTCGGCAGGTGTGCCATAAATAGCATACAGGTGATGATCCTCTTCTTTAAACTCATTGATCCTCTTATTTATGAAGGTAAGTACTTCAATGGCGAAGCTTCCGTCTTCTGCCAGTGACTTCTTGTTATAGAGCTGCTGCAATTCGTTTAAGGCAGTAATACCAAAAGAAGCAGTAGCCGGCTCCAGTAAAGGCTTGATCTTATCATGAATTCCAAGATGTCCGCCATAGAAACCGCCTTCGCAGTAAGCCAGAGGATTGGTGGAAGCACGAAGCTCTCCCAGGTAGTCGAAGGTACGGATATGAAGTCTTCGAATCAGATTAAGATAGTAATCCAGTACCTCATAAAAATCCTTGCTTTCCTGATTTGCTTTGGCAAGAATCATAGGCAGGTGAAGACTTACCGCTCCAATGTTAAAACGTCCGGTGAAAACCGGTGTGTCCTCTTCATTAGCCGGATTCATACCGCCTTCCCTATACCAGGGAGAGAGAAAGGCTCTGCAGCCCATGGGACTGATGATTTCGCCGTACTTTTTATAAACACTTGGAACATAACCTTCTCCGGTAAGACTTAACCAGTCTGGGTACATGGTCTTGCTGGAACACAGGATGCCAGCCTCAAATACCTCTTCCAGTTCACAGCCTTCTCCATGAAGATTCTTATCATATAAGAAGACTATTTTAGGGAATAACACAGGTTTCTTGCACTCTTTCTTACCCTGGCCTTTTCTTCTTACGTCTAAAAGGGCGATGGAGGCCATTTTAGCAAACCGGCCTCTTCCGGTACCGGCTGAAACCGTTATGAAAGGATAGTCCCCGCGGCTAGATGCAACGGTGTTAAATTTGTACTCCCAACCCTGAAAGCCCTGTTCAAAATCCAGCTTTACATCCTTAAGTGCTTCTGCGGAGGCTTTCTCTTCGGGAATGCCAAGTTCCAGATACTTTTCAAAGAGTATCTTATAGGATTTTTCCGCGTAAGGCTCTAACAGCAGGTCAACACTTGGTACGGTAAAACCGCCGTACTGCTGGCTGGCAGCACTGAGTACGATATCTCCTATAACATCAAAGGCAACATTTAGAGTCTTTGGCTCATTATACCAAAGGTTACCCATCTCAAATCCGCCCTCCAATACATGTTTCACATCAAAAAGGCAGCAGTTCATGGTATCTCTTCGTGCAGACATATCATGGATATAGATATAGCCGTCTCTGGCAGCTTGTAATTCTTCTGTCGTTAAAAAGAATTTTTGATAAAGCTCCTTATTCAACTGGTTGAAGATAAGACTTCTCTTTGTAGAGACCAGTGCGCTGTCGGTGTTGCTGTTTTCCTTATCACCGATATACATGATGGACTGGCTTTTCTTATATACCTCATCCAGCATATGTACGAAATCCTGTTTGTAATTACGGTAATCCCTATAGCTCTTTGCAACCAGCGGATTCGTTTGCTCCAGTGCACTTTCAACGATATTGTGCATCTCACTTATGTAAATTTCTTCTCTGTCCATATGAAAGACTTTACTTTCAACAAACTGACAGATGAAATTATGCTCATCCTCCGTAAAACGTATCAAAGCACGTTGAGCGGATTTGTCCACTGCGTTAATAACCTTTTGCACATTGAATTCTTCTTTGGTGTTATCCTTTTTTACTACTTTTATCATTTGACGCCACAACCTTCTTTGCTTAATTTTTCCTAGGTAATTACTGACTCCTTACCTATTTATAACGCGGGTAATTTCCAGCTGCATCCTAGATAATCGCCCATATTGTGTAGTATTATAACACATACACACAATATATTGTATATAGAAAATGAATAAAAATTATCAAGGATTATCGTTAAATTTTCTATGAAGGTAATTTCTCCTAGTTCATAATAGGTGTGAAAAGAAACTTTTTTAAAGAGGAAGGCCTATCGTCCATATGAATTAATACTTTCCAATTTTGTAGGTTTATGTTATCCTTTTATAGCAAAGAATGAAAAGATGGCTTTTGTAATGAAAGCAACCACCCGGTGCAGTGAAGAGCGGCACCTGGTCAGGAATTAAAGGAGTCAATACGATGAATCTGCTTAACGTAGAGAAAATGAGCAAAAGCTTTACAGATAAAGTACTGTTTGACAAGGTTTCCTTAGGTATAAATGAAGGAGACAAGATTGGAATTATCGGTATAAACGGCACCGGCAAATCAACCTTACTCAGAATAATCGCAGGACTGGAAGAGGCAGATGAAGGTGGCGTGGTTAAGGGGAAAAATATACGGATAGAATTCCTGCCTCAGATCCCCGAATTTGATGAGAATCTGAATATCCTGGAAAATGTAATAAAAGGCAAAAAAGCCAGGGAGGAATACAGAGACCTGGAAGGGGAAGCAAGGGCGATGCTGCTTAAGCTGTCCATAACGGATGTTACAGGCAGTACAGCGACCCTATCCGGCGGTCAGAAAAAGAGAGTTGCCTTAGTCAGGACCCTGCTGACACCTGCTGAAATACTTATATTGGACGAGCCTACCAATCACTTGGACGATGCCATGGCAGAGTGGCTTGAGGATTATTTAAAGAAATACCAGGGAGCTTTTCTAATGGTAACCCATGACAGATATTTTCTCGATAAGGTTACGAACAAGATCGTTGAGATTGATAAGGGGGCATTATATACGTATACTGCCAACTACACCAAATTTCTTGAGTTAAAGGCTGCCAGAGAGGATATGGAGGCAGCAACGGAACGGAAGAAAAAGAGCCTGTACCGCATGGATCTGGAATGGATGATGAGAGGTGCCAGAGCCCGTTCCACCAAGCAGAAAGCCCATATTATGCGCTTTGAGGAACTTAAGAACCGAAAGGTAATAGAAGAAGACAAAGCAGTAGAGATCAATGCCTTATCTTCAAGACTCGGAAAAAAGACCATAGAAATAAACGGTATCAGCAAAGCCTATGGCGATAAAATACTGTTTAAGGACTTCAGCTATATTATGTTAAGAGGAGATCGTCTTGGCATTGTAGGTCCTAACGGCAGCGGCAAATCCACCTTGCTAAAATGCATAACAGATAACCTGAAGCCGGATGAAGGCACTATCGATAAGGGAGAGACTGTCAAGATCGGATATTTTTCACAGGAAAATGAATATATGGATCAAAACCTTAAGGTGATTGACTATATCAGAAATGTGGCAGAATATATTGAGACAGCCGATGGAACAACTACTGCCTCGCAGATGCTGGAGAGATTCTTATTTGATGGAAGTTTGCAATACTCACTGATATCCAAATTATCCGGAGGAGAGAGAAGAAGGCTGTACCTGTTAAAGGTTCTCATGGAAGCGCCTAATGTACTGATACTGGATGAGCCTACCAATGATTTGGATATCACAACCCTGACTATTTTGGAAGATTACCTGGATACTTATGACGGAATCGTACTTGCTGTATCCCATGACAGGTATTTTCTGGACCGGATGGCAGACCGTATTTTTGCCCTTGAGCCGGACGGTGTGATTAAGCAGTATGAAGGCGGTTTTACGGACTATAAGGAGAAAATCAAGGAAGACAAGGCTCTCGCTGAGAATGCAGCACCTGTTCAGAAAGCAGAGAGCAATGATAATTCCAGGGGAAAGACCAAGGATGTGAAATTAAAGCTCTCCTATAAGGATCAAAGAGAGTATGATACCATTGAAGGGGATATTGCTTCCTTGGAAGCACGCCTTGAGACCATTGAGGAAGAATCTGCCAAGGCAGCTTCTGATTATACCAAATTAAATACGCTCCTGGCAGAAAAGGAGCAGGTAGAAAAGAGCCTGGAAGAAAAGATGGAACGCTGGATGTATTTAAGCGAGCTGGTGGAACAGATCAAGGAACAGAATGAAGGCTCTAAGAAATAGGGATTTTCCGGATGCTTATATTGTTTTACCTGCCAATAAAGTGCATCCACGGAATCAGTTATCAAACTTACTTAAAATAATATTTTAATAGAATATAAGAATATAAAACTGGAGGTAAAAATTATGACAAAGATAGAAATCGTAAGAGCAGAAATGGTAAAGGCCATGAAGGCAGGAGATAAAGGAAGAAAGGACGCTCTATCAGCATTGCTTACTGCTCTTAAGAATGTGGCAATTGATAAAAGAGCCGATTTAACTTCCGAAGAAGAGGATGCAGTGGTTTTAAAAGAAATCAAGCAGTTAAAGGAAACCCTGGAAGCTGCACCAGCTGACAGAACAGAAATTATCGAGGAATGCACTTTAAGGCTGGCTGTGCTTGGTGAATTTGCTCCTGTGTTCTTAGGCGAGGAGGAAATCAAAGCGATAATCAACGAGGTTCTCTCAGGTCTTGAGATTACGGCACCTACTGCAAAAGACAAAGGAAGAATCATGAAGGAGCTTATGCCCAGAGTGAAGGGGAAGGCAGACGGCAAACTTGTAAATGATCTGGTTGCAGCGTTATTTGTGTAGGTGAGTTTTTCGCAAGGGGACGGCAAATTGCACAAAACAGAAAAAAACGCATGCTTCAATTCCAAGGTATAAGAATTCCTAATTCTCTGGGTGTTTTGTGCTTGACATAATATAAAACTGATAACTCGCTGCGCTCAAACAATCAGTTTTATATTATAGCACAAAACATCCAGAGAAAAGGAATTCTAATACCTTTCCATAGGCGCTTGCGTTCTTTTCTGTTTTGCGCAATATGCCTGAAATCTAGGGGAAAAAGATTTTCATACTTAGATCAAATTATTGTGAAACTTAATAATAGCTATAAGATAGCAGTATCGCATGATAGATGATATAGATAAAATTTACACTAATAAAGTTGAACCTTGTTTCTTCTGCCCACAATAATATTTATATTGTGTTTCTATTGTTTGGCAGAGTAGAGACAAGGGTTAACTTTATTTTTTAGTCTATATAACCTCGTTCTCATATAAACAATGTCACTTCATTTTTAGGCAACTATGTGATGCAGATACAGAGATCAGATCAGTTAAATAAATTTATAAAGGTCTAAAATTCCATCCTGGAAAATATAATTGTTATAAGTATAACAGTGCAATGATTGTACCAGAACCCTGAGGTTACTCTGGCACAGGAAGAGGAGTCCATTATGGCTGATTATAAACGACTGGTTTCGTACATGTACCTATATGAGGAGGGTAAAAAAAGAAATAACATAGGCTATGCCAGGGTCGAGAGTAGAAACGGACAGTGTAAGTACACCATTCACGTGACGGCGCTGGGGCTGAATGACAAACAGCTGAAAGTCTATTCCTTTAAAAGAAACTCCTCCGGTATTGAAGGTATTCTCCTTGGCAGCCTTCTTATCAAAAACAACACAGGTGATTTTAAGATTTTAACAGATGCCGCACACATTATGAATTCCCCTTATGGATTAGACGACATGGGAGGAGTTATTCTTGTGTTCTCGGATAGAAAATTCTTTGCTGCTGAATGGGATAATAAACCGATAACAATGTCCATGGTAGCTGGTATTGAAAATAGAAACAATAATACAACAGCAGATACCGTTAAGAATCCTGATATTGCTAAGTATCCCGAATTAGTGAAAAACCCAGAGAACGCTAAAATTCCTGAAACCGTTAAAACCCCGGAAGAGATTAAGGCAGCAACACTTGCAGAAGTATTGTTTGAATACTCTAAACCCACGGAGGAAGCAGTACAAAAAGACAACAAAGAAGAGATGAATAGAGATAAATCACTGAAAGACCTTCTTACACCAAACTTTAATCGTATTGTAGAACAGGAAGAAGAACAGGAAATACAGCCTGGGGAGGCAAACAAAAAAACAATTGATTTTGAGGCGCATATTCACAAGTCTGTCAATTCATCGGTTACAGACAGAAATTCCAGTCCAGCAGAAAGCCCCTCAGAAATACACATTGAAAATCCAGCAGCCTTAACGAAGAATAACCCGGTTGAAGATTCAGCAGAGAGTGAAAATGAATATTCTTATAATAAGCTGACTGAAAATGAAAAACGAGACCAGCCTGAAACAATCGACGAAAGCCCGGTGGCTCATATTTCATTACCGGAAATTGAAACTCCGCAGCAGTCTGAGGGAGAGCAGCCATCTGTAAATCAGACAGTTAATCAACCCCAGGAGACGGATACCAAGACAGAGTCTGCGACAGAAGGGCTTAGTAATAACAAGCCAATATTTGATGATCATCCTTTGGCAAAGCAGATATATCACAACTTTCCCAAAATGTATCCCTTTGAAGATAATGAAATCGCCTGGTGCGCCAGAATAGAACCTAAAGATATCGGAATGCTTCCTATGGATTTATGGGGACTTGGAAATAACAGCTTTTTACTTCATGGCTATTATAGCTACAGACATTTAATCTTTGCCAGGGTTAACGATAAGAACGGACAGAATTACATTCTTGGTGTACCGGGTATCTATCATAACAGAGAGAAGTTTATGGCGAAGATGTTTGGTTTCGAGAATTTCAAATGTGCGAAAAGAAAACCCCAGAGGACCGGGGAGTTTGGGTATTGGTATATACCGGTATTGCTTAACCGTGGCAATTAAATCCATGCATTACATAAATAAACTCTGCAGCTGCATTATTGGCAGTTACAGAGTTTATTTTAGTTCACCGTATTTATAAAGGCGTATCGTGCATGGTCTTCCCATTTGTGGTTAATTTTTATGTTGGAAATGGCAAGTCCTTCGTATTGAAAACCAAGTTTTTGCACAAGGTGTATGGAGCGAAGGTTAGAAGGCATAATATTGGCTTCAATTCGGTGAATTTCATAATCCGTTAACAGTACCTGCATGGCCTCGCGGATGCTTTCTGCTGCATAACCTTTTCCTACAAAACGCCGGTCGAATTTATAACCTAACTGGCAGGTGTAATAAGATCCCTTGGTTATATTGTAAAAATTAACGGATCCAATGATAGTATGAGGATCTTCTTTCAGAAATACCCAATAACGAAGAAGCTTGGACTGCTGCATTAAATTATATTCGATTGATAAGGAAAGCCTTTGGTAGGACAGTGTATAAAAATTAACATCTCTTTCCGGCTCCCAGGGCTCAAATTGATCTTTGTTCTGGGAATAGAATATCAAAACCTTATCAGCTTCATTAGGGTGCAGAATACGTAACTGCAACCGCTCTGTCTGAATACCCATTTGCATATGAATTCTCCTGTACCAATTTATAGTTAGGAATAAACTGTTTGGGGTTAATCCAATCCGCGGATTTCAACCTTTTCTACGAAAGGGAGGAGAGAATTCTGTATAAGCATAAGCTCTTCTTTGCTATACCCTGAAAAAACAGGGGATATTACGTCCTCCGAAACCTTATAGGATTGAAGATAGTAAGCTTTTGCACCTTTGATCCATTCACCAATAGCTGAAAAATCTGCCGGAGTATGGAGCTCTTTTGTTACAGTTGTCCGAAACTCATAAGATACTTTATTTGTTAGCAAAAAATCAACGCTTTCTGCTATTTTGTCCATTGAATAACTATCTCTGCCAATCGTTATGGAATATTTACTTCTGCTGTTTTTAATATCCATTGCCACATAATCAATAAGGCCGGAAAGAACAAGTTCCTTCAGACGACCAGGATTACTGCCATTGGTATCAAGTTTCACTAAAAATCCCAGTTCTTTTATCTCTGCAATAAAATCTGTAAGACCTGCAGCCAGGGTTGGCTCACCTCCGGTTATACATACACCTTCTAATATCCCTTTCCTCTTCTTTAAGGTATTTAGAACGTCTTCTTTGGATATAACAGGAAGGCTGTCAGGACAGAGAACGAGCGAGCCGTTGTGGCAATAAGGACATAGGAAGTTGCAGCCGCCAAAAAATATAGTTGCAGCAAGATGCCCAGGATAATCAAGCAGAGTAGTTTTCTGAAAACCGTGTATATTCATAAATTATACCCATGGTATATCACAGGCTGGCCTGTGATACATCTACTCCTTTCGTATATATCAATCTTACATCTGATGTTCCTGAATCCGTCGAGTAAAACAGTCATATGGCTTCTCAACCTGACATTCATCTGTGTTCTGTCCCACGTATCCTACCCGCTCCTCTATAAAATATATGCAGCAGCAGTTGGTATATGAAAGTAATTGCTTGCCCCAAAAGGATGCCCGTGGTAATATTAATATAGCAAAAACAGCCCTGTTCGTCCAGAGCTTCTTCCAATAAATTGGTATGTAAGAGAATTGCATGTAAAATTAAGATATCGGAATAAGGATCTGAAATTAAATAAAGTGATAGAAAGATGCCGCGGGGGCTTACATTATCAGAGCAATTCGTGGCAGTACTGGTGTTAGTGTGGAACTAAAATATATGAAGGAAGCCTTAAAAGAGGCTAAAAAAGCTGCAAAAATTGGTGAAGTGCCCATTGGCTGTGTTATAGTATATCAGGATAAAATTATTGGCAGAGGGTATAATAGGAGAAATACCAATAAAACCACCTTGGCTCATGCTGAGATAACAGCTATCCAAAAGGCAAGTAAAAGCATGGGAGACTGGAGGCTGGAGGATTGTACCCTTTATGTTACATTAGAGCCTTGCCAGATGTGTTCCGGTGCCATTGTGCAAGCGCGGATAAAAGAGGTTATCGTAGGTGCCATGAATCCGAAAGCAGGATGTGCAGGTTCAATTCTTAACATTCTCCAAATGAAGGAGTTTAATCATCAAGTAGAACTGACTACCGGAGTTATGGAAGAAGAATGCAAACAGGTACTTCAAGATTTTTTTGTAGGGCTGAGAGAACGAAACCGCAAAGAGAAGTTGCTGAAAAAAGAAGAAATGGGCGGAGTTTGTCGGGAGGAATAGGCTATAGTCACTTGACTTTGTGATTAAAATCAAGTATACTGTTTTAGCAGGATGTAACATGGAGAGTATTTCGGTATGTTCCTGCAATTGTATTCCAAATAATTATCTACATTTTCATAATTATACTTTGTCATAAAATTTCCGTGCAGCCGGGGAGATAGCGGTGCCCTGTACCTGCAATCCGCTACAGCAGGGGTGATGTCTTGCCCAGGGTGTTGTACTGTAGGGCTGCCCCTTATAAGTGATGTTGACGTCTGGGTCTTACGCAACAGGAATTCGTGAACCGTGTCAGGTCAGGAATGAAGCAGCACTAAGCGAAAGCTCCTGTGTGCCGTAAGGGTGCCTGGACCGAGTTAACTGTAAGGGTAACGCTTATGGTATACATTCAAAGCAAGGCGCACGGATTAAATATAAAATAATAAACAGTATCATCTGGCAAGGATGTCGTCACAATATGTGGACGGCATTTTTTTATTTCAAAAAAAGCTGTTTTACGGATTAAATAAAACAAGGATGAACTCTCTCGATGAAACCGAAACATTCTTGTATCAACCTTGGTAGAAGCTGCCAAAGGGGGTAGTTTTCTATAAACAACTTATAGGGGTCGGAATCTATCAATGGGGATAGGCCTTTGCTCAGCCATCATTAAAGATGGCCCGGCCCCAAAAAACCAAAAAAACTGGCACCAATATCATATATTGGTGCTTTTTTACTAGGCGGAAAATCATAAATATGCAAAATTCATCTTTCAGATTGTCGGATTTTGAATTATAATTAGATTATTCTGAAGAGATAGCTGAGGTGAGCCATGGGAATAATAATTAATCATAATGCGGTAAATCAAGTAGACAAAAATGCTATGATATATACTGAAGGGGAGAAGATTAACGGCGTAGCGATTATTCTGAAAGGAAGAGTGCTGGTCAAAGGAAAGGGTGCCAGAGTGCTGTTAGGTACCGGTAATTTTATCGGTGTCAGTGACTTAAGGGCTGGTGAATATCAGTGTTCCTACGAGGCTTTCGACGAAGTGCTGTTCTATAGCTTCCCTATTCAGCATATGGAAGATATTACAGATATTTTTAATATAAATAAAGATTATAAGGGTTTAATGTCTGCCTCTTTATCCAGATTTGTAGCAGAGGTGGAAAAGATATATAGTCAGTTAAGAAATGCTGCCGAAGAGATATACGAGTTCAGCATAAAATATAATAAGAAATACGAAGAATTATGCAGCAAGTTAGGGTATTCTGTGAATTCCATTTCAATATTGCAGGAGCTGGAAGCTTATAGTGAAGAGGACATGCTGGATGATAAGAAGCTGGAGTACTATAAGGAATGTGCCAAAATAACCGTAGATAATTGGAAGACATTCTGTTCTTTCGGCGAAATTGTAGCACTCTATACAGTGGAAGATACCCAGGAAATAATCAGCCAGATGCTTATAGAATGTGCCGCTATAGCAGATTACCTTGAGAAGCTGCTTACTGTTCTTATTAATAACTCAGACAGCTGCCTTTATAAAAGCTATGCTGTCCTTGCCATCAGCATAGACGAAACAGGCGGAGACAACAGGGAACTGATAAAAGTTGTAGATGCTATCATTGAACGTATTAATCTGGTAGAGAAACTGTTTGAGGAAAAACTGGGAAGAAAATGCGGTGTTGATAGAAATCGTATGGAAGATATCTATTATACACTGATATCCAAAAGTTCCAACCGGAAAGAACAGGTGGATAATAACTTTCTATATACAGAAAACGAAGCCAAAGAAGTCAGTAAGGCATTGGATGCTTCTTTACAGCAGATTTGTACCTATGCTCTGTATGACCATGAGAAAACGGAGGAATTATCTCATGGGATATTAGACTTTATCAATCTGAGGGACAAATTCTCCACAGATGACAGAATCCGACTACTTCGCAGGAAGCTTACACAGCATTTTTATGAACTATATGAATCTGTTTATCTAAAGGCCTGCAAAGAAACAAATCCTCCTAAGGTCATTGATCTGTTCCTGAAATATGGCTTTTTAGATGAGAGACTATTATCAACAGAGCAGTTAAGAGAATTATATTTCCTTGACAATGAGACGGAGGAAGAAGCTGGCCCCTGCAAAGTGTATGATATCAAATCCTGGCTGACCAGTATTTACAAAGGAGAGAAAGAACCTTCTAAAAATGAATTCGATCAGGAATACCCGGATTATTTAAGAAGTAATCGTAAACGAGGAGAGCTTACGGAGGACCAGGAAAAAGAGGCCTTAACCAACCCGGTGCTAAAGGTAAAATATGAGATGCAGAACATGTTCCGTTATAATACCAGAGTTGTAAACGGTCTATTTTCAACCTTTGTTCCTTTTCTATGGGGGGAGAGCATTGTTAAGAGCTTGCAAAGCCTAAAGCTGAATTCCAAACGTTTTAATGAAGCAATGAAAACTCTATTGGATATCGATTATTCTGTCTTCCACAGAGAAATTCTCTATGTAAATCCGGGAAAGGGAATTGCCAAGGAATATCTGATGCAGCCTGTATATCCGGATATCATCCTAATGCCGGTTCTGGGTTACAATGGTGTTATGTGGCAGGAAATAACAGGAAAGAAAAAGAGCCGTGAAGGAAGATTTATCTTCCCTATATTAGTAGATGCTAATCTTAACGATATGCTCATAAAGGTACTTGGAAGATTCCGCTGGGAACTTTGCAGAAGTATTCAGGGAAATGCATGGAATAATATCAAAGAAAAATCTCTGACCTCGGAATACTCTGACTATATCCAGTTCTATCGTAAGAATAGAGAGATATCAGAGGAGCTGCGGGAGAAGATTAAAGCACAGATACAAAAGGGAAAGAACAACTACAGAGAAATCTTTGTTATAGACTATGAAGGCTGGATGAAGAGTGAATCCAATGGAGCCATCAGATTAAATCGATTTGCAAGAGAAATCTTAGCTACCTATTGTCCTTTCCGCAAAGAACTTAGGGAACGATTTAAGAATATGCCTTTGTTTGCTGATGCGATGGAGCGCCTGAAAAGAAATACTGCCAAGAAGATTAAGGAGACGGAATTAAGATACCGAATGATAGAAAAAGAGGGCGGCACCATAACACCTGAGCTCCAGGAATCCTTAAGGTTTTACCGCGAGTTGTAATATATAGGTTTAAAAGCTTGAATAGTCTGACAAATTACGAATATATAATAATATAACAGAAATGAATAAAATATATTTAATAAAGGTTGACAAAAACGTCTGAAAGGACTATAATCTAATTACAACAAAGCAAACAGTATAAATAACTGATAATAAGTACTGTGAGCTATACAAAAGGAGGAGATTCCAATGGACACGATAGAGACTGAATCAGCATATATTTGTTTAACTGATTCGCAAAAAGAAGTATTACATGATGGGATCCTCAATGAGGTCGCTATTCTTGTATGATCTCTAATCGGAGCATAATAAACATAATATAAACATAAAGATTACAGGTGTCTGTAGATGTATCGACAGACACCTGTTTTTGTGTTTTCTAACGTAAATTCCAAAGCTGATAATATGGAGAACACAGGTGTATCCGTGAATTTGCTGAATTCTGCTGATTGCTGCTGTCTAAGGGAAAGAACTTGTATAAATACGATGAAAATGGTAAGATAGATAAAACAAAAGAACTATTTGCAATGTCGGTGGCGAAAGGGAGGCTACTATGGAGCGGTATGAAAATATAGTTAAGATAGAAGAGATCCGTAAATTGACAGACGGAGGACAATACCAAAAAGCTGTTAAGATCCTTGACACCATGGAGATACATAAAATCAAGTCCTTAACAGATCTAAGTGTACTGGCAGATGTACTCACAGAAAACGGACGTTTAGATGAAGCTATGGGACTTCTGGAAAGAATTTACGAAAAGTCCAAGACCAGAAGAATTCTATATCAGATGGTAGAACTTGCAATAAAAAAAGGAGATGCCAAGTTAGCTGATGTATATCTGGTTAAATACATGCAGGCTGCTCCTAACGATTCATACCGGTTTATATTCCGCTATTATATTGATAAATTAAAGGGAGAACCCTTAGAAGTTCTTATGGATTCACTGGAACAGCTAAAGGAGTATGAATATATTGAGGTATGGGCATATGAACTTGCAAAGCTATATCATAAAGCCGGCCTTAAGGATAAATGCGTCAGAGAGTGTTCGGACATCATCCTCTGGTTTGGTGACGGCATTTATGTGGATAAAGCCAAGCTATTAAAGGCGTATTATGTCGGTGAACTGGATCCTTTACATATGTTAAAGGCAAAAGATAAAAATGAGGCCAGGCAAAGACTTGGTCTGGATAAGACCAAAGACTATAGCAGTATCAGAGAACAGATAAATCAGTATCTGGATAGGGAAGATAAAGCGAAAACACAGTCTTCAGCTGCTTATGAAACATATAAATTACACCAGGTAACAGGTGGATATGAATCCAATAAGGTGGCAGAGGAAGCGGTAAGCGGATATACTTCAAAAGAAATCAACGAATATGAAAACAATGAAGCTGCATTGGAATTTGAAACACAGGAAACAACTGAGGCTGAAACGAAAGAAGCTATAGTAGGGAAAAGCCAGGTAACAAATTCTGATGAAGCCGAAGTGACTGAAGGATATGAAAGGAAAGAAATTACTGAGACTGATGCGGAAACTGCGGCTACTTTGTATGAAGGACAGGCAAAACCTGCTAATATAAGCTTAGAAGATGCAAGCTATAAAAGACAAGCAGCATCAGAGAATAATGGACTGGAAACTGCAAACAATGAGGGACAAGCAGCAGAGAGCAGAAGCCAGGAAACTGCAGATTATATAGAAGAAGCAGTCCCTGAGAGCAGAAACCTGGATATCGCGAACTATGAAAGACAAGCAGCACCTGAGAGCATAAATCTGGAAACTGCAAACTATGAGGGACAAGCAACAGAGAGCAGAAGCCTGGAAACTGCGGACTATGAAGAACAGGCAGTATCATATAAAGAAAAGTTAGCATTAGTGGATGACCCTCAGGAGGCTTCAGAATATAGAGGAAAAGCAGCAACAAAGGAAGAGAGCCAGGATCAAACATATGCTGTAACTGCCGAAAAATCTATTATGATATCGGAAGAAGTCTGTGAAGACAGCGTTTTTAGTTTGTTTGATAAGATGAAGTTTGATTATCGGAAGGAATTTAGCGGATTTTTGCAGATAGATACTGTGAAAGAAGATTTGCGGCATTGTCTTGAGAATATTCTTTCGGATTCTTCTAAGAATCTGTTTATGATGGTCACCGGAGAGAAGGAAAGCGGCAAGAGTACGCTAGCTTTTAAGATTTGTAAGGCTTTGTATTCCGTGGACTGGATTAAAACAGATAAGATTGCAAAAATTACCGGAGAGAATCTTAATCGTGTAAATATTCTGACACAAAAAGATAAGCTTTACGGTGCCTCTCTTATTATTGAGAATCCCACGGTAATTAATAGTGAGTCTGCAGAAAGGCTTTATAGATTTATTAAGGAAATGGGGAATAATACATTTATCGTATTAGAAGGGACGAAAGAAGAAGTCTGTTGTTTTCTGGAAACCTACCCTGAATATATGAATTATTTTCTGCATGAAATTTCACTGAATAATACCTATACTTTAAAGCAGCTTATGGGTTTTGTGAACCAGTATATGGAGAATAAAGAATATAAAATGAAAGAAGATGCCTTAGAGGAATTTATAAAATCGGTTGAGAAGATACTAAGCTCAGAAGAAAAGGGAACTTATGCAAAAGTGATGCAGCTTGCTTCAAAGGTAAGAAAGGCAGCGGATACCAGATATAAAAACCTTTTAGGGGATATCATCAGCAGCGGGAATATCACACAGGAAGATTTGCTTTATATAATAAAGGAAGATATAACAATGGAGGTAATGTGACAGGATGGGAAATCAGATATTTGTAATCGGGCATGTTAATCCGGATACGGACTCTATTTGTTCAGCCATTGCATATGCAAATTTAAAATCCAAAATTACCGGAGAAAATTATGTACCCAAGAGAGCAGGGCATATTAACTCTGAAACTAAATTCGTACTGGAAGCCTTTAAAACCACTGCACCCGGGTACCTGCCGGATGTCAGGACCCAGGTTAAGGATATCGATATCCGCAGGATCAAAGGTGTAAGCAGCGGCATATCCTTAAAAGAAGCCTGGGCATATATGAGGGAAAGCAACGTAGTTACACTGCCGATTGTAGATAATGATAATCATCTGGAAGGTCTGATTACCGTAGGAGATATTACAAAATCCTATATGGATGTTTATGACAATCGTATTCTGACAAAAGCAAATACACCCTGCAGTAATCTGGTGGAAACCCTGGAAGGTGAATTAATAGTTGGAAGCAGAGAAGAGGTCTTTGAAAGCGGTAAGGTACTGATTGCTGCCGCCAACCCTGATTTGATGGAAAACTACATCGAAAAGGATGATGTGGTTATATTGGGGAACCGGTATGAATCCCAGCTCTGTGCTATTGAAATGAATGCGGGCTGTATTATTGTTTGTGATGGTGCAAGTGTTTCCAAGACAATAACAAAGATGGCCCAGAATAATAATTGTTTTATTATTAAAACGCCTTTCGATACCTTTACGGCAGCCAGACTGATTAACCAAAGTATTCCCATCCGATTCTTTATGACGGACAAGGATATAGTTTATTTTACCCAGGAGGATTATATTGAGGATATCAGGGGAATCATGGCGCAGAAGCGTCACAGGGATTTCCCTATTCTTGATAAGGATGGGTATTATTTTGGTATGATATCCCGTAGAAATTTACTGGGAGCCAAAAGAAAGAAACTGATTTTGGTGGATCATAATGAGAAATCCCAGGCAGTGGATGGTTTGGAGGATGCGGAAATTATGGAAATCATAGACCATCACAGATTAGGAAGTCTGGAGACCATTAATCCCGTATTCTTTCGAAATCAGCCTTTGGGCTGTACTGCTACCATCGTATACCAGATGTATTGTGAACATCAGGTTCCCATTGAACCTAAAATAGCAGGGCTATTATGCTCTGCCATACTCTCGGATACGCTGGTATACCGTTCACCTACCTGTACAGATGCAGACAAGGGAGCAGCAGAAGCTCTGGCAAAGATAGCTGGAATACAGACAGATGAATATGCCCGGAACATGTTTGCAGCAGGCAGCAATCTGAGTAATAAGACCTCTGAAGAAATTTTCTATCAGGATTTTAAGAAATTTACGGCAGGGGACGTTACTTTTGGAGTGGGGCAGATCAGCTCAATGAGCCGAGAAGAATTAGATAAAATAAAAGAATCCCTGGTTCCCTATATGAAGAAAGCATACCATGAGCATGGAGTGGAAATGTTATTCTTTATGCTGACCAATATCATGGACGGTTCCACTGAGTTTTTATTTCAGGGGGCGGGCGCCAAGGAACTTTTGATTAATACGTTTCATTTTAACAAAGATGCAAGTGTATTCTACCTGGAAAATGTAGTGTCCAGAAAGAAGCAGGTAATACCTGCTCTTATGCTGGCGCTCCAGGAGAATTAATCCTGAATCTTAAACTGGAGGGTGACAGGAGCCTTAAGGTTCTTGCCTCCTTTGGATTTCACATTTTTACTAATGGTAAGTATATAGGACTGATTCTGCGTATAGGCTTCTAAAGGTTCTATTTCGATGTACTGATTCACAGTGTCATAACGGATGTAGGTCTTAAGAGGCATTTGATTTAAATTAGTCACATAGAGATTCTTATTATTAACAGTTGCCGGATCCAAAGGTGCAGAAAATTTAATGCGCCATACGAATTTACCGGTCTTAAACTTTAAGGATTGTTTCACTTTATCTGAAACTCCTTGTGTAACGGATTCTATTTGAATTAAATTATCAGGCATATGAAAACCTCCTTAGCCCTTCCAGACTGGTATGCGGTAAATACCATAACGATTAGTCAGGAGCAGTCTGCTGTTCATGAACAGCAGAATTTTTATGTGTTATTCTAGCTTAATTATATAATAAAACCAGACCAAAAAAAAGTATTATTATGCCGAATTTTTGAATATAGGTCAGAAGACCAGGTGGCATAGTATGCAGTACCGCAAGTAATTGCGATATGGCGGAGGTCAACAACAGACTCAGGAATATCGAATGGAAGATTTGGTATTCGCAAATGGAGGTTAGTGTGAACAAAGAATTATGGAAACCCGGAAATATGCTCTACCCCCTGCCGGCGGTTATGGTAGGCCTAAAGAGTAAAGAAGGAAAAAACAATATCATAACAGTGGCCTGGACAGGTACTGTCTGTACGAACCCTCCCATGGTCTATATTTCCCTGCGAAAAGAAAGATATTCCTATGATATAATAAAGGAAACCAAAGAATTTACAATAAATCTTACAAGCGAAGAGCTCGTAAAAGCAGCGGATTACTGTGGAGTGAGATCCGGAAGAAATGTCGATAAATTTAAGGAAATGAAGCTAACGCCTGTAAAAGGAGTTCATATAGACGCACCATGTATTGAAGAAGCACCTGTAAATATTGAATGCCGCTTAAAAGAGATTATACCTCTGGGTTCTCATGATATGTTCCTGGCAGATGTTGTAGGTGTTCATGCAGCGAGCAAATACATGAACGAAAAAGGAAAATTCGAACTCAGCAAAGCAAAACCTGTTGTATATTCCCATGGAGAATATTACGGTTTAGGGGATATTATGGGAACATTTGGGTATAGTGTCAAAAAGTAAAGAGTATGAGATAGCCTGCTTTGGCAGATAATAAAAAATACTTGGCGAAGACTGATAAAGATGATATAATCACTACATTATGTGCGAAAGGACATGCCCATGAAGAATATTGTTTTAGTTGGAATGCCTTCAGCCGGTAAAAGTACCATTGGAATTATCCTTGCTAAGGTTTTGGGATATCAGTTTCTTGATTCCGACCTATTAATTCAGGAGCAGGAAAAAGAATTATTAAAGGATATCATTGACAAAAGAGGAATAGATGGTTTTCTGGCTATTGAAAATCAGATTAATAGAGAGATAGATACCGATCATACGGTGATTGCTACAGGCGGAAGTGTCATATATGGGAAAGAAGCAATGGAACACCTTCAGGAAACTGGAGTCATTGTGTATATTAAGCTAACACTTCAGACAATATCGGAACGCCTTGGAAATATCAAACAGAGAGGGGTTGTTCTTCGAAAGGGACAGACTTTGAAGATGCTTTATGAGGAGAGATGTCCTCTTTATGAAAAGTATGCCCATATAACAGTTGATGGTGAAGATCTGAACACGGAAGAGCTAATGGAAAATATTATAAATGCTCTTAAGGATTATGAAAATAACTAATGCAGTGAAAGCAGAATAGTAAAAATAGTAACGATTAGTATGTTATGTAGTTAACAAAGACTACAAGATACAGAATATGGTGAAAAATTATTTACAACCTGCATTTTTATGGTATAATCAATTTGATTTAAATTACGAATGAATATGATTGATAAAAAATAGAGAACGAACATAAACCGTGATATATGGCAGCCTCTTTGCGTAAGCTTGAGCATAAGGGGTCTAATTTTATGTAAATGTCATAAAAGAAAAAGAAATAGTGCGGACAGTATAGAAACCGCAAAATAAAGAGGTGTGCGATGGAGCAGTATATTATAAAGGGCGGCAATGCCTTGCAGGGAGAGGTCACTATCGGTGGTGCCAAGAATGCAGCACTGGGTATTTTATGTGCAGCAATAATGACAGATGAAACAGTAGTAATCGGAAATTTACCCGACATCAGTGATATTCATATACTGATACAGGCAGTTGAAGAAATCGGAGCCAAAGTTGAGCGTATAGATAAGCATACTGTTAAGGTTAACGGAAAAGATATTGATCCCTGTATTGGAATTGATTATGATTTTATCAGAAAAATAAGAGCGTCCTATTATCTTCTGGGAGCTTTACTTGGTAAATACAAAAAAGCACAGGTTGCCTTACCCGGAGGCTGTAATATCGGAAGCCGTCCTATCGATCAGCACATTAAAGGGCTGGAGGCTTTAGGCGCTACCGTAAAGATTGAGCATGGTATGATAAAAGCTGAGGCCGAAGAACTGAAAGGCAACCATATCTACCTGGATTGTGCCAGTGTTGGAGCTACTATCAACATTATGCTTGCCGCCTGTCTTTCCGAAGGTGTAACCATTATTGAGAATTCTGCAAAGGAACCGCATGTTGTTGACGTTGCGAACTTCTTAAATAGTATGGGTGCCAACATTAAAGGTACAGGAACCGATGTTATCCGTATCAAAGGTGTGGAGAAGTTAAACGGCAGTGAATACTCCATTATCCCTGATCAGATTGAAGCAGGAACGTTCATGTTTGCAGCAGCTGCAACAAAAGGAAATGTCCTTATTAAAAATGTCATACCAAAGCATCTCGAGGCCATAACAGCAAAGCTTATAGAGATTGGCGCACAGGTCGAGGAATATGATGATGCCGTAAGAGTAAGTGCAACGGGTACTCTTGGACATACTCATGTAAAGACTCTCCCTTATCCAGGTTTTCCTACCGATATGCAGCCTCAGATTTCTGCGGTTTTAGTTACTTCTGAAGGAACCAGTATTGTTACGGAAACAGTTTATGAGAACAGACTTCGATATGTGGATGAATTCGCCAGAATGGGTGCCAATATAAAAGTAGAAGGCAATACAGCGGTAATTATGGGTGTTAAGAATCTTACGGGTGCTATTGTGACTGCTCCTGATTTAAGAGCCGGTGCTGCCCTTGTTATAGCAGGCCTTGCAGCAACCGGTTTTACCTTTGTTGAACAGGTTGAGTATATTGAGCGAGGATATGAGCATTTCGAGAGAAAGATGCAGCAGCTGGGAGCCATCATGGAAAAAGTTGATGTGGAAGATGAAAAAGCAATTCAGAAATTTAAATTAAAGGTAAGTTAATAAAAGTGCTGACGTAAGGATATCTGCGTCAGCACTTTTTGTGGTATAGAAAGAATATATTCAGGTTCGCAATGAACATATATAGGTTCATAAGTATATAGGTTTACAAAGAAAATACAGTATGAAAGAATTAGAGAAGATTGTGTTCTGTTATAGCTAATTTTCCTGTTAGAGCAGAGCTTCTATGATAATATCTTTCTCTTTTGAAAGATCAAGGAAGGCTGCACCTACCTGAACGATAGGTTTGGAAAGGGCATGTTTGTTAATCATTCGTATTTCCCCTTCTTTTCCGTTGCTTAAACGGACCTTATTACCTACATAAGCTTGTATAATCTTCTCCAGGAACAAAAGCACATAAGCTGGATCATACTTTTGAAGGCCTTCGGACTCAAATACAGAGATAGCCTGAAAAGGACTTAAAGCAGGACGATAAACTCTTGCGGAGGTCATGGCATCGTATACATCAATAATTCCGATGATCTTAGCAAAAGGTTCTATCTTATCTGCTGTCAGTTTATAGGGATATCCACTACCATCGCAACGTTCATGATGCATTAACGCTACGTTGGCTATTCTTGGATCAAGGTCCTTGCTCTTCAACACATTATACCCCTGAAGGGTGTGGGTCTTTATGGTTACGTAATCAGTAGGAGTCAGCTTCTCCTGTTTATTAATCAGTTCATTTGGAAGAGAGAGCTTACCAATATCGTGAAGAAGTCCTGCCAGTGTAAGAAGCTCGATTTCCTTCTCCGGCAGATTAAGCCATTTACCGAATACATTGCTTAGTAATGATACATTGAGACAGTGTACGTATGTAATATCATCATGCTCTCTCATACAGTGAAGCATGTCAAAGACATGGATTCCATTCCGGCTCTTTTCCAGTAAATCTGAGGTGTGCTCCAGGAGGCCAGATACGTCTATGGGTTCATTGGCATCAGAAAGTTTATCCAATTCACCTTTAAAGGAATCAACTTTTTGGTTAAACGATTGTTGAAACTCTTTGAATTCTGCGCTAGTACGCACCTTCTCAGAATAACTGACTTCTTTTACCGGTTCTGGTGCTTTCTGCGGTTCGGAGGTATCCTTTCCCTCAGACACGATAATATTGAATTCAGTGATTGAATTAAATTTGAGTCTTGTAATTATACGATCAGTCAGCATGATCCCTTTGGATATAACTAATTGATTGGATGCATTATAAATATCATCGGCAACAATCATTCCGGGCTTAGCCTGTCGCATGGATATCCTTTGTTTCTTCACGTTTAATCCGCTCCTATCTGTGCCTTCGTGGCGCATGGTTACAGGGTTTAGAGCAACCTGTTTTTACCATATAGGCTAAGTATATTTAATCTCAAATCAGTTGTCAATAAAAAAATACTTGACAAAGATACCTATATAAGATATCCTCAATTACGTAACATAATATAATAAAACTTATATCTCTTATTCAGAGTGACGGAGAGTAAAGGCTCTATGAAGTCACGGCAACCCCCTATGCGGAAGGTGCCAACCTGAGCGAGTAATCGAACAATAAGAGGATTTGATGCTTTTTTTTCAAGTCCGCTTAGCAGGACTTTTTTTTATGTAAGGAAAAGACAATAGATATCCTATACCGAAGGAGTCCTACAAGCAGAATGCACATGACGCGCAAAAGGAAAGATTGTCAATATGACCAAGTGCATTAGCGCTTGAATCTGGAAAACCAGGTTCTTTGATCTTGCAGTGATAGAGGAAAAGTTTTGAGTATGTGTGCCGTGGAGCACAGATAGGAGTTAGCTATGAATAAATTATTATTTACATCGGAGTCCGTAACCGAGGGGCATCCCGATAAAATCTGTGATCAGATTTCCGATTCTGTTTTGGATGCCATGTTAGAGCAGGATCCTATGAGCCGTGTTGCCTGCGAAACAGCAATAACCACCGGTTTAGTACTGGTTATGGGAGAGATTACAACAAATGGCTATGTAGACATTCAGAAAATCGTACGTGATACTATCAGAGAGATTGGATATGACAGATCAGATTATGGTTTTGATGCCAATACCTGCGGTGTTATCGTAGCGTTAGACGAGCAGTCTTCTGATATCGCTATGGGTGTTAACAAAGCCCTTGAAGCGAAGGAAAAGACCATGTCCGAGGACGAGCTGGAAGCAATCGGTGCAGGTGATCAGGGTATGATGTTTGGTTATGCAAGCAATGAGACAGAAGAGTATCTGCCTTATCCTATTTCTTTAGCACATAAGCTTACCAGACAGTTGACAAAAGTACGTAAAGACGGAACTCTTTCTTATTTAAGACCCGACGGAAAATCTCAGGTAACCGTAGAATATAATGAAGCCGGCAAACCAGTGCATTTAAATGCGGTAGTTCTTTCTACTCAGCACGGTGCGGAAGTTACGCAGGAACAGATTCATGCAGATATCAAGAAATATGTATTTGATGAAGTTCTTCCAGCAGAACTGGTAGATGAGAATACAAAGTTCTTTATTAATCCCACCGGCAGATTTGTAATCGGCGGACCCAATGGTGACAGCGGTTTAACAGGCCGCAAGATCATTGTAGACACTTATGGCGGATATGCTCGTCACGGCGGTGGTGCTTTCTCTGGTAAGGATTGCACAAAGGTAGACCGTTCAGCTGCTTATGCAGCACGTTATGTAGCAAAGAATATCGTAGCTGCAGGTCTGGCTGAAAAATGTGAGATTCAGTTATCCTATGCAATCGGTGTGGCACAGCCTACCTCCATTATGGTTGATACTTTCGGAACAAGTTCCTTAAGTGCCGATGAGTTCGTTGAAATCATTCGTGAGAACTTTGATCTTCGTCCCGCAGGAATTATTAAGATGCTTGACTTAAGACGTCCTATCTACAAGCAGACTGCAGCTTACGGACATTTTGGAAGAAATGATCTTGATCTGCCTTGGGAGAAGACAGATAAAGCAGAGATATTAAGCAGCTATAAGAAATAAGGTTTTATTAAGTTGATATAAGTTGTACAATCAGAAGGTTTTCCATTTATGGCGAGCCTTCTTTTTTTATAAAATATTTAGAAAACTCATAGTTATTTTCAGTGTAGAAGCCGGAGGCTTATGGTATAATAACCTATAGAAGCATGGAAGATTCTGTGAATACAATTATGATTGAATCACCTGCTTTTTGCACAAGAAGAATAGGAGGTTCCTGAATTGAAATTAAAGAGCAGGCTGTTTACGGCCTTTCTTATTATAACTACGATACCTCTTTTGCTGGTTTGCTTGTCCATTAGTATTATAATCGGATATCAGAACAATGAGATTAAACAGGTCTATGATGTGAAAACAGATTCTATCACAGCCATATCAAACCCCGTACAGCTCTTAAGCAGACTTACAAAAGGTGTATACAATGAAATTGTTTTAATGGCAGCTAAGAATCCGGATAAATTTGAAGACAATGAATATGTGAACTATCTGGAGAAGGAACTTACCGGAAAGTATTCCTATCTTGTTATACGTAAGGAGGATACCTTTCTATACAGCGGAAATACAACAAAATTCGAAAAAATACAAAACAGTATTCCGAAATTTGGTAAGTATACCGGAACAGTGGAAGGCGGACTTTATGTGGACGGGCAATATCCTTTTCTCTTAAAGCAGCAGGATTTCCACTTTAGTGACGGTACCGAAGGAAGCGTCATAATCATTACGGAGCTGGATACTTTGATTCCTCAGATTAAGGCTTCCGCCATACAGCTTCTCCTTTCACTTATTTCAATTATAATATTAACAGCATCAGTGTTGATAATATGGATTTACCGAAGTGTTATAATACCAATTAATACACTTCATGCTGCAACCAATGCCATGAAGGAAGGCAATCTGGATTATTCCATCGAAGGTGATCCGGAGGATGAAATCGGAAGGCTCTGTGTGGACTTCGAGGAGATGAGAATACGTCTCAAAGAGCTGATAGATGTAAGGCTTCGTTATGAGCAGGAAATGAAAGAATTAATCAGTAATATTTCTCACGATCTGAGGACGCCTATAACTGCAATCAAAGGTTATGCGGAAGGGATTATGGACGGAGTTGCAGATACGAAGGAGAAGCAGGAGAAATATCTTAAGACAATTTACACAAAGGCTAACGATTTATCTGCCCTGGTAGATGAACTGTCTTTTTACTCTAAAATTGACTGTAATACCATGCCGTATACCTTCTCCTGTCTTAACCTTGGCGATTATTTTGAGGACTGCTTCGGTGAGATTAACCTGGATCTGGAGGTTAAGAATATAGAAGTGGAATATCATAATGATACGGATAAAGACACCAAGGTTAATGTAGATGCAGAGCAGCTGAAACGTGTGGTTAATAATATCGTTGGAAATTCCGTAAAATATATGAATCGAAAAAATGGACGTATCATGATACGAATTATGGAGGGCGGCAGTTTTAACCGACCGGAGGATGTGGTAATCTGCATCGAAGATAATGGTGTGGGGATTCCAAAGAAAGACCTTCCTTATGTATTTGAGCGGTTCTACAGGGCAGATGCCTCCAGAAATTCCACCAAAGGCGGAACCGGATTGGGACTTGCCATTGCCAAGAAAATCATAGAAGATCATATGGGGACTATATGGGCGGAAAGTGATGAAGAAAAAGGTACCGCCATATTTTTCTCCTTAAAGAAATGCAAGGAATGTCCAGAACAGGAACAGTCTATCAACGAAGGTTAACATTTAATTATATAAAATAAAGAATTTGGAATGGAGGATACTATGAGCAGAATATTAATTGTAGAAGATGAAATGGCAATTGCAGAGCTGGAGAAGGATTATCTGGAGCTCAGCGGTTTTGAGGTGGATATAGAAAACACAGGTGATCAGGGACTTGAAAGAGCACTGAATGAAGATTTTGATCTGATAATTCTGGATCTGATGCTTCCGGGACTTGATGGTTTTGAGATCTGTAAGTCTATCCGAAGTGCAAAAAATATACCTATCTTTATGGTATCAGCGAAAAAAGAGGATATCGATAAGATCAGGGGCTTAGGAATGGGCGCTGATGACTATATCACAAAACCCTTTAGTCCCAGCGAGCTGGTAGCCAGAGTAAAGGCGCACCTGGCACGTTATGAAAGACTAATCGGTGAAAGTGTCAGAGAAAATGAGATTATTGAAATCAGGGGAATTAAGATTGACAAGACGGCCAGACGAGTATACGTTAATAGTGAAGAGAAGAATTTTACCACAAAAGAGTTCGACCTTTTAACCTTTTTAGCGGAGAACCCCAATCGCGTATATACGAAAGAAGAGCTATTCCAGGAAATCTGGGATATGGACTCCATTGGTGATATTGCTACAGTTACGGTGCATATCAAGAAAATCAGAGAAAAGATTGAATTTAACACCTCAAAGCCACAGTATATTGAGACGATATGGGGTGTGGGTTACCGTTTTAAAGTGTAATTAGAACCGAAAATGGTATAAAAAATGAGCAATGGGACCGGCAGGTTTTAAACAGGTCCAAAGCCAAGCCACATTGAATTCCTCCAGTGTTAGGGGAATCTACACGATGTGTCTTTCAGAAAAAAGAATATATGTATCAGGAAGAGGGAGCGAGTATGGAGACCAGGATTGCTTTAGTTGGTATTATTGTAGAGAATCTTGAAAAGGTAGAGGAGGTAAATCATATTCTTCATGAATATGGGAAATTTATTGTGGGCAGAATGGGACTGCCGATTAAAGAACATGGTGTAAATATTATCAGCATTGTAGTAGAATCAGACAGCAATACGATTAATTCTCTGTCCGGCAAGCTCGGCATGTTGGAAGGAATCAGCGCTAAGACAGTATATTCAAAAACGGGAACCAATTAATAAAAGGCTTGGTACGACAGGCAGATTGAGGATGCATAGGTTATCCTCTTAGAATTAAAGTATGCCAGAGTGGGAATTTGAGTTAGTGTGGAAGAAGCTTAATATGAGATGCTGACACCAATAGATACTTCTGTATTATTTATCTATGGGAGTAGCTTTTACAAGTCTGAGGCAGGAGGGAATTCAATATGTATGATATCTTAAAAACAAGACGAAGCATCCGAAAGTTTACGGAAAAGAACTTGGAGGAAGCAGTATTAGAGGAAATATTAAAAGGGGCCTTAATGGCACCCTCTTCCCGAAGTATTAGGCCTTGGGAACTTGTAGTGGTAAGAGACAAGGATACCTTAAGTTCCCTAAGCCGCTGCAGAGGTGCGCAGTCAGCGCTTATCGGAGGAGCGGATACAGCTGTGGTGGTAACAGCTGATACTACACTTTCGGACGTATGGGTTGAGGATACCTCGATTCTGGCAGCTATCCTGCAGCTTGAAGCTCATGCAAAGGGGCTTGGTTCCTGTTGGGTACAAATAAGAAATCGCAGTAAAGAGGAAGGTGTTACGGCGGAGGACTATATAAAAGAGTTGCTTAAGATACCAGAAGGTTATGGAGTGGAGTGCATTATTGCACTTGGATACCCAGCGGAAGCAAGAGCTCCTCACGAGGAGGAAAAACTCCCTATGACTAAGATTAGAAGAGAGCAATTCTAGAGAATACTTTCTAAGCATAGGAATTATTCTCTAGAAACTTTATGAAATAAAGTTTGATTCCAATATATAAAACGGGTATAGGGAGACTTATGGTATCCATATACCCGTTAAGTCTTAGAGATTAGGATCAGATCTTTTCACAGCCTGCGGCATGTCCTAACCAGAGGGTATTCATTGGTGAATCAAATTCCGGGTCGTCTATAAAATCTTTTGAGATGTTGTTGATGTTAGTGATTCTGTTCATTGTACCTCTCTTTCAGCACTTTGGTTGTTATTGTGATATTATTTATTCTATCTTTATCATGGTTCTATGGACAATGGATAAAACATTTAAAATTATTTATTCTTATTTTGATGGTGTTCTTAACAGAGCCTTTACTTGCGTGACATACCGTGTTATAATGATAACCACAAATTTTTAAAAATGTTTGGTTAACGATTAGGAGGACACTATGCATATCACGATAACGGGAAATCTTGGAAGCGGAAAATCCACAATCTGCAAGATATTGGAGGACAAGTTCGGTTTTGAGATTTATTCCACAGGGAAGGTTCAAAGAGAACTGGCGAGACAGATGAACATGACGACCCTAGAGATGAACCAGTTAATGTGCAGTGACCATAAGTATGACAATATGATAGATGATGCAACTGCTGCAATATCCAGAGAGAACCCGGATAAGAACATTATTTTCGATTCCAGGCTGGCCTGGCACTTTGTGGGAAAATCTTTTAAGGTATTTCTGGCGGTAGATTTAAATATAGCGGCAGAGAGAGTTATGCATGATAATAGAGGGAAGGAAGAACAGTACGCTACTTTAGAGGAAGCAAAAGAGAAACTGTTTGAGAGAGCCCAGACAGAGAATCTGCGCTATAAAGACATTTATAATCTGGAATATTTTAATTATTCAAATTATAATCTGGTTATAGAGAGTACCTATTCTTCACCGGAGCTTATTGCTTCTGTAATAATGAAGGAAGCGAAAAATTATTATGCACTGATGGCAGATAACAACGGACAATGTGTTAATACTACAAGAATTCTGCTTTCACCTAAATCTCTTTATAAGGATAAGGTAACCAAGGAAGATTTAACCTCTTTGAAGGATAAGATCGCTGAATTTTCTAAATTAAAGGAAGTACCGGATATTAAAGTTAACGCAAGGAAAGAAAAAGGAGAGTATACATTACTTTCAAATGAAGATACTGTAAAAGCTGCCTTAGAAGCAGGTTTACCCTTTTTAATTACGGAGTTGGAATGTAATTAAAACCATTCTTTTGCAATTGATGCAATAATAACCTAACATACAAATTTAATTTCGGCAGATAATAAAACAAAGAATTCTTTGTTATATTATCTGCTTTTTTGTGTCTTAAATTATATCCTTACGGTCAAGGAAAGAAGGGAGGTTCTTATGGAAATTCTAAACAACAGCAAGGTGAAAATGTCCATTATAATCATACTTACAGTGTTTGGTGTTTATGTTGGACTTGAGTATGTGCTGCCTCTCTTTGCACCATTTATTCTGGCTTACCTGATAGCATCAGGACTTTTGCCCTTGGTAAAATTTTTAAACCGTAAAACCAGACTTCCTAAACTTCTTGGAGGCATTCTTTCCTTAAGCCTGTTTGGTGCACTTGCCGGTATGGGACTGTTCTATCTGTGTGATATATTAATTAAGCAGTTTGTTGCATTGCTTAAGAATTTTCCCATCTACTTAGCTATACTTTCCGGATATCTGGACGAGTTTTGCAGAGGATGTGATAAGTTTTTTGGAATCAAATTAGGGACTGTTCAGAACTTTATATATACTAATTTTGATGGAGTGCTACTGATTATAAAAAATAAAATCATGCCTGTCATAACTACCAGAAGCATTAATCTTCTTATTGGGATAGCAGGTTTTGTAGGAATTCTATTAATTATGATTGTGAGTATCCTGCTTTTAATCAAAGATGAGGATAAATATAAAAGCGGGATTAGAAATTCGGCTTATTACAATGAAATTCACCTGGTTACTTCAAAACTTTCTGGTATGGGAGTTGCATACCTAAAGACCCAGGGAATCATGATGATATTAATTTCCATCGTAAGTACTGCGGCTATGCTGCTCATTAGAAATAAATATGCACTGCTTGTAGGAATAGGAATAGGTGTAGTGGATGCTTTCCCGATCCTGGGCAGCGGGTTGGTTCTGATACCCTGGGCTGTTATCAGCTTATTTCAGCAGGATTTTTTAACTGCGGCAGTGCTGCTGACGGCTTATGTAAGTTGTCAGATCCTGAGGCAGACAGTGGAGCCTAAATTGCTGGGAAACAGTATTGGGATTAAACCTATATACACTATGATGGCCATGTATGCAGGACTCAAAATATTTGGCATTCCGGGCTTTATTCTTGGACCTGTAGGTTTGGTAATAATCATTACGGTAGTGAAGGAAGCACAGAACCGATTAAGTTAAAAAAGAAGTTGACAAAGGCTGTGAGGTGGCATAAAATCATAATACAAAGCAATGAAGAGGAATAGTATATAGCTGTTATCCTCCCAGAGAGAGAATAGATTGGTGTGAGATTCTCAGGATAACTTTATAGAACCTACCTTGGAGCACTGTATGAAAATACAGCGTAGAACCGGCGTTAGCGGTGTTAAAGTGAACTGTTTACAGTTAATTAGGGTGGTACCGCCGAGGTCTTTCGGTCCCTTGTGGAGGAAGGACTTTTTTTTATTGCTTTTTTGCAGAATAAAGATGTCTCCTCCTTATAAACGTCAGTTTATAAACAATTGTTCTGAAAGGAGAAATCGCTATGGCGAAAGAAAAGAAACTGGTAGAAGCAATAACCTCCATGGAAGAGGATTTTGCCCAGTGGTACACAGATGTTGTAAAGAAAGCAGAATTAATCGATTATTCCAGTGTAAGAGGATGTATGATTTTAAGACCCGGCGGCTATGCCATCTGGGAGAACATTCAGAAGGAACTGGACAGAAGATTTAAGGAAACAGGGGTAGAGAATGTTTATATGCCTATGTTCATACCCGAGAGTCTGCTGCAGAAAGAGAAGGATCATGTAGAGGGATTTGCCCCGGAGGTTGCCTGGGTTACACATGGAGGACTGGAACCTTTACAGGAAAGAATGTGCGTAAGACCTACTTCCGAGACACTGTTCTGTGATCATTACTCCAATATTATTCAGTCTTACAGGGATCTGCCAAAGGTATATAACCAGTGGTGTTCCGTTGTACGTTGGGAGAAAACCACAAGACCTTTCCTGCGTTCAGTAGAATTCCTGTGGCAGGAGGGACATACGGCTCATGCTACAGCAGAGGAAGCAGAGGAGAGGACCATACAGATGCTAAATCTCTATGCAGATTTCTGTGAAGAGGTTCTTGCCATTCCCATGGTCAGAGGAAAGAAAACAGATAAAGAGAAATTCGCAGGTGCAAAGGATACCTATACCATTGAAGCTTTAATGCATGATGGCAAGGCGCTTCAATCAGGAACCAGCCATAACTTCGGAGATGGATTTGCACATGCTTTTGATATTCAATATACCGACAAAGACAACAAGCTTCAGTATGTGCATCAGACCTCCTGGGGTATGACCACCAGACTGATTGGCGCGGTAATCATGGTTCATGGAGATAACAGCGGACTTGTTCTTCCGCCAAGGGTTGCACCTGTACAGGTAATGATTGTTCCCATTGCCCAGCATAAAGAGGGTGTACTCGAAAAAGCAGCTGAACTGAAAGAACGTCTTGGTGCTTTCCGCGTAAAGGTTGATGACACAGATAAGAGTCCCGGCTGGAAATTCAGTGAGCAGGAGATGAGAGGAATCCCTGTTCGTATTGAAATCGGACCGAAGGATATTGAAGAAAATCAGGCTGTAATCGTACGCCGTGATACCAGAGAAAAAATCGTTGTAACTCTTGATAACCTTGAGAATGAGGTTGAGAAGGTACTTGATGTAATCCAGAAAGAAATGCTTGAAAGAGCCAGAGAACACAGAGATGCACACACCTATCAGGCAACTGAGTTCGAAGACTTTAAAGAGGCAGTAGCCACAAAACCCGGTTTCATAAAGGCAATGTGGTGCGGAGATAAAGCTTGTGAGGATACAATTAAAGAAGAGACAGGTGCTACTTCCAGATGTATGCCTTTTAAACAGGAAGAAATAGCTGATACCTGTGTATGCTGCGGCAAGAAAGCAAAGTCACTGGTGTACTGGGGAAAAGCATATTAATAACTTTAAAGAAGGAGGCCAGGTTTATCCTGCCTCCTTCTTAATGGAACAGTCAAAACCTGAGGGGGTTGGCCTTTTCTGTTCCTTTATACAATCGAAAGTTTATAACGGTTTTATATCTTTCTTAAATTACACAAATTCTACACAAAATTATATGTTATAAAAATCATTCACTTAAAATAGCTGTAAACCGTTACGTCCTTTCGTTATTGCTGATCCTATTCTATTCCAAATACACGAATGCGGTCTTCCAAAGGAGTAAAAGCTTTTTCACCGGGTGCTGCTGTTGGTTTACCAAAAGGCATCTGAGCAATCAGCTTATAAGACTCCGGCACATTCCAGGTTTTTTTAACCTCTGCTTCTATTAGCTCACTGTAGTGCTGAAGAGAAGCACCGAGACCTTCATTTTCCAGGGCGGTCCACACGATTAATTGAAGCATTCCGCTTGATTGTTGTGCCCATACCGGGAAGTTATCTTTATAAAGAGAATACTCCTTCTGCAGATATTCAACGATACCATTGTCATCAAAGAATAAGACGGTACCATGGCCTGCCTTAAAGGATGCAATTTTTTCTTCGGTAGGTGCAAAGCTGTCTGCAGGAACTACCTTTCTTAATGCTTCCAATGCAATATCCCAAAGTTTATCATGTTCCTTACCAAATAATAATACAACCTTGCCGCTTTGTGAATTAAAGGCAGAGGGTGAATGCTTTACTGCATGCTCTACAAGTTCTTTTATTGTAGTGTCTGAAACAGGTGACTCTTTGCTAAAGGCGTATATGGTTCTTCTGTCTGCAATTGCTTCGTTAAAATTCTTCATGGTGGATCCTCCTGAAAACATAATATTTTTTTGATGTTCTTAATATACCCTGTATGTGCTTGCATTAGACGTATTCTGAATTGTTTTTCAGAAATAAGGGCTTTCATGTTAGTACTAGTTGATAGTACTAGTTAGTACGATTGTACGATTGCTGTAAATAGAGATGTACCTATGGTACACGTGTAAGTTTATTTAAGAGCTCACTCAGGTATCGCTTTTCTTCTTCTGTAAGTGCCTGAAATATTGCATTGATACTATCTAAGTGCCGGGGTAATAAATCCTCCATTAAGGCTTTCCCCTTTTCTGTTATCCGGATAAGTTTAACTCTCTTATCCTGTAGATCCGTACATTGCTGTACAAGTCCATCCTTGGCCAGATTGTCAATGACAACCGTCATATTGCCGCCGGTAGCAAGTATCTTTTCAATGATATCGCTGATCCTCAGATCACCGAGATGGAACAGAACTTCCAGAACTTCAAACTGAGAGGCTGTGAGTCCACTGCTCTTAATTACTGTAAGCTCCTGCTTGTGGATTGACTGACTGCATCTGCTTAATGCCCTCAGAGTGTGTATATTCAAATCTGTTTGTGAATTAATTTGTAATTTGTTTTCCATGGCTATAATATACTACTAACTAGTAATAATGTCAATAGGATAAAATTAAATTTTTTAAAATATAATTAAACAATATATTAACTAATCCTTATATAGTCTGAACCCTGCTTTTCCGTATTTTTTTAAGTAATAAGGCCAGGCTGTAAGGAAATATAACTGAATACCACGTTCTTAACGCCAAACAGCACATAATAGTTGATAAATCAAGTTAACCTGATTAAACTTAAGATGATAATTAAAATTAAAGGGGAGAGAATATGTCGAATCATTACAGGATTGCGGTATGCGACGATGAAATTTATTATCAGGAAGAACTTTGCAATCTATTGAAGGCTTATGAAAATGAAAGTGGAAATAAACTTGAATTAAGCAGATTCAGCAGGGGAGAGGATTTACTGAAAGATTATGAAAAGGCAGTTTACCATATTCTGATACTGGATGTGGAGATGGATGGCCTTTCCGGTCTTGAAACGGCTGCAAGCATAAGGAAAGCAGATGAGAATGTAATCATTATCTTTGCCACAAGTTTTGAAAATTATGCCTTGGGTGCATTTGAAGTCAATGCGCTGAATTATCTTGTGAAACCAGTGGATTATATAAAACTTAAGAAAGTCCTGGGTGTAGCTACGGCTTCCATAGATTTTATGAGAGATAAAATCAGTGCCAGAAAAAGATATCTGGAAGTAAAAATAAAGAACAACGAAGTCCATATAGAAATAGCCAAAATAAAATATATTGAAAAGAAACGCAATACCAGTATTATACACACTACAGATAATGAGTATGCCTGCTACGAGACGTTATCCCAAATATATGAGAGACTGGATGTTAATAGATTCTTTTATGTGCATCAGGGGTATATCGTTAATTTTGACAGGATTCTGGAGGTCGGCAAGAATATGGTAGTATTGGCAGACTATATGGAGGTGCCGGTCAGCAGAAAATATTATAAGGAGCTGAAGGAACGTTTTATGTCCCAAATATATGACAAATTAAACCAACAGGCAATTTAATAATTTGGTAGCAGAATTCGAATAGTAAATACCGAAGCATCAAAGCTGTAATGCATTTCTCCTCTGTGGGAATCGCAGATTTCGGTTATATTTTTAAGTCCTATTCCATGAAATTCTTTCTCCGCCTTGGAAGTAATCAGGTATCCGTTCTTTTCCCGGGGCTTATTAAGGTACGGGTTCTCACACTGTATTGCAAGGTAGGTATTAATCTGGGAAATGGATAAAGTAATGTATTTATTTGATATTTCATCCGTTTCCAGAGCCTCTATTGCATTATCCAGTATATTTCCTAATATAATTGTTATCTGGATGTCTGATAATCTGTATATTTTCTCAAAGGCAGCGGTATAGCTAAAGGGGATACCTTTTCTTTCGCATTCTGCTTTTTTGGATTGGAGTATGGCAGAAACCGTCGTGTTATTTGTGATGACCAGATCGCCAGCGGATTGAATCTGTGAAGTTATATGGTTAAGATAATTCAGAGCATTAGCATAATCCTTCTGTTCAAGACGTCCGGAAATAACACCCAGATGATTCTTAAAATCGTGTCTGAGTGATGACAGCTGCTTGGACTTTTCTGAGAGCTCATCATAATAATTCTGTGTAATCTCATACTTTTGCTGTTGTATCTGACGCCTTGCGGCATCCTGAAGAAAATCAATAATTTTCTCATAGATGGAAAGTATCATTATGATCATAAGGGTATTGATTAAAAAAATGATCATAATAATATTCTCCATGGTTTTCTTAGAGGCATCCAGGGTGTAGAGGAAGATAATAAAACAGCCCAAGACGAATATAATTAAGACCATGATAAAATATATACTTCTCTTGTAAGGGTTATTTATGGTTTGTCCTTTCAGCCGCCGTCTGTTTAAATAAAAACTAGAGATTATATAAATAACTGCATTTAATAAAATTCCCTTAAGGTATATATAGAACTGATTGCTCAACAGGGAAGTAGAGTTAGGTATGAAATCAATTAAATAGGACAGCAGGAAATATAAGGCTGCCAAAGTCCCATAATAAAACAGGAAAAATCTTAGGACATAAGCCAAACTGCTTCGCAAGGTGACTTTGTATAAAAAGAGTACATACAAATAATAACTTAATAAGAGCAGTAGGGTAAAAAAAATGACATTTTGTACCGCTGCGCCTAATATGATCTGAATTGGAATTAAATAAAACAGTCTCTTACCATGATGCTTGTCAGAATATTTATGTATTAATATATGATTGCTGAATATGTCCAAGATTAAAAAAGGAAGTAGGTTATTGACCAAGTCTATTATAAAGGTAAGTGTAAAGTCTCTCATCTTATTCCTCCCAGTAAAAGTATTGTTATTTAACCAAATAGCACGTCCAATCTACCAAATAGCACATCTATATTGTATATTTCTCCAAATAATGATAAATTCCTTACAAAGGAGGTCAGATAATATGGATAACACAAATCAAGCTTTAAACTCTATTAGCAATATGGAAGAATTAACCCAGGCAGAACTTGAGGAAGTAGATGGCGGATTATCAATATTTAATGATATTATAACAAAACTTTATGACAAATTCATAGGAATTGTAAAGCCATAATTAAAAAAGTATCCATCTGTTAAAAATCCTTTGTACAAATGAAAAAAAGCAGGTTCCATAGTATTCATAAAAGTAGAATAATATTTTAAGCCATAGCTGAATGAGGTATAAAAATGGTTGACAAATACTACTGTGTCAAACAACATGACATAACCGATTGCGGAGCAGCTTGTCTTGCAACTATCTCAAGACAATATGGATTTAAGACCTCCATATCAAAGATAAGAGAAGTTGCAGGAACAGACAGGCATGGAACCAATGCTTACGGCATGATAAAGGCAGCCGAACAACTAGGCTTTACGGCAAAAGGTGTAAAAGGAGACAGAAAATCATTTTTTTCTGAATATCCGCTACCTTGTATTGCACACGTGGTTGTTGATGGAGCTTTGCTCCACTATGTAGTAATACATAAAATCACTGCCAAACAAATAATTATAGCAGATCCAGGGAAAGGAATCATAAAGCTATCTCCCGACGAATTCCTCGGAGAAATACCGTTAGAGGGGAATGGGACAGGAAGTTCCTCCGCCTGCAGGTGGACAGGAATTCTTATCCTATTGGTACCGGGGGCCGCCTTTGAAAAAGGCGATGAGACGAAGGGGTTGTCTGAACGGTTCTTTTCTCTGCTTCTACCACAGAAACAATTACTGTTGCAGGTATTTACAGCCTCCCTGTTTATAACTGCAATTGGTATACTTGTTTCTTTTTATTTTAAGTTACTGATTGATGAAGTGCTTCCGCTGGGGTTGTTAAAAACACTTCATAGGCTGTCCTTAGGTGTAATCCTCCTGAACTTTTTTAAAGTAATTTTATCCGCTCTGCGATCCCATATGATGATGTATCTGAGTCAGAAACTGGACATAGCATTGCTGCTTGGTTATTACAGGCATGTGCTCAAATTGCCGATGAATTTTTTTGATAACAGAAAAGTTGGAGAGATTATCTCACGTTTTAACGACGCCTCAAAAGTCAGGGAAGCCATATCAGGGGCAGCACTGACCATAATGATAGACACGCTGATGGCAATAACCGGCGGTATTATTTTATTCCTGCAAAATGCCCAAATGTTTGGTGTAACTGCAGTTGTTGTAGTCTTATACTTCTTTATAGTATGGAGTTTTAATAAATGGTATAAGAAATTAAACCAGACCCAGATGGAAGACAGTGCACAGCTGACCTCCTACATGGTCGAATCCTTAAACGGTATACAGACAGTAAAAGCTTACAATGCTGAGAGTAAACTTGATCTTGAGACAGAGAGAAGATTTACAAAACTCCTTAAAAGTGTATTTAAACTCAGCTGGGTGAGTAATCTCCAAGGCTCCCTGGTAAGCTTTACCGAATTAACAGGCGGCATTGTCATTCTGTGGGTTGGGGCTTATAATGTAATAAAAGGAAATATCTCCCCCGGACAGTTAATTACTTATAACTTTCTGCTGGCATATTTCCTTGAACCGGTGAAGAACCTGATTAACCTTCAGCCGCAAATGCAGATGGCGGTCGTTGCAGCACAACGATTAGGTGAGGTACTTGACTTGGAATTTGAAAAAGGTGATATGGAAAATAACAAAAGGAATCTCCGGGACCTTAAGGGAGATATACAATTTAAGGATATTACCTTTCGATACGGAACCAGAAAACCGGTTCTGGAAGGAGTTAACATACATATAAAACAGGGTGAGAAGATAGCGCTGGTTGGCGGAAGCGGATCCGGTAAAACAACCCTTTCAAAATTACTATTAAATCTTTATAGCCCTGAGTCTGGAGAAATATTGATTAACGGTAATAATATAAAAGATATTCAGCTGGAAGCTCTACGTAATCGTATTGCTTATATACCTCAGGAAACTTTTCTTTTCAGTGGTAGTATAATGGATAATCTGATGCTGGGATTAGGAGGTATAACACCAGAAGAGGTTATGGAAGCAGCGAAAAAGGCACAGGCACATGATTTTATCAGTGAACTTCCTTTTCAGTATAATACAAGACTGGAGGAGAATGGCTCCAACCTTTCCGGCGGACAGAGGCAGAGGTTAGCGATTGCCAGGGCTATACTAAGAAAGCCGGATATCCTGATTCTGGACGAAGCTACCAGTAATCTGGATTCCATAACCGAATGGGCTATAGAAAATACCATTGAGGAATACAGTAAGGGTATGACGACAATTATTATTGCACATAGGTTAAGTACGATTAGAAGATGTGACCGTATTTATGTAATGGAGAAAGGAAAGATTATAGAATATGGAAATCATCAGACATTAATTGACAGAGAAGGACAATATGCAGTATTATGGAGACAGCAGGCCGGTTAGTGGCTGATATCTTAATATAGAATTATACATTATGCCTTTTTTGCTTAAAAGCTACACATTTGTGTAGCTTTAAGCTAGAAAAGGCATAAAACCTGTTACAACTTCTATATATACGGGGTAAAATATGTTATACTCTAATAACAGACATACAATTAAGTAGAAAGAGATGAATCAGAATGAGCAATAGAGACGAACAGAAATTTATACCTGCTTTTACCCCCACGGATACTTCTCTGGATAAGGCATGGATATTGGTGTTGGCGGGGAAAAGAATGCTGGTTAAGAAGACAGGGGAAAAAGTATCTATACCTGAAAAGATAGATTTAGATAAGCTTATCACCGAATATGAAGAAGCTGAATATCTTGGAAAATACGATAGTCATGAATGTTATTTTCTTGGTCTTACGGAAATGCCGGAGGATAATGGCGATCTGATATCCATTGATCTGATGGAATTAACAGAACGCTCGGGTGATCCTGAATTATTTATCCTGGCAGGAACCGCTAATCATATTTTACACTGGAACAGGATAAATCAATATTGTGGACGTTGTGGTAATAAGATGGTTAAGAAGGAAGGGGAGCGAGCCAGAACCTGCCCAATTTGCAAAAATATTGTTTACCCGAGAATATCACCCGCAGTTATTACTGCAATCTTTAAAGGGGATCAGATATTGCTGGCACATAACCGCAATTTTAGAGAAGGCAGATACAGTCTGATTGCAGGTTATGTTGAACCTGGCGAAACTCTTGAACAGACCGTAGAGCGGGAGATACAGGAAGAAGTGGGCATTAAGGTCAAAGATGTAAGGTATTTAAAAAGCCAGCCCTGGCCTTTTCCGGATGCTCTTATGACTGCTTTTACTGCGGAATATGAAAGCGGGGATATTACGGTGGATAATGAAGAAATTACCGATGCAGGCTGGTATAACGCTGATAATTTACCGGATATACCCTCTATGGATAGTGTAGCAGGTAAACTGATACGCTGGTATAGAGATCAACATAAGTAGTAAGTGTTTTATTGCTATAATTCTATATTATAAGGAGTGATGATATGGGATTTGTTGAAATGTTACACAAAATAAGAAATTGGAAGTATTTCCATTTAGTAACCGCTGGTGTATATATAGTATTTGGGTTGTTAAATCTGTGGTATGGTGGAGCTGTAAGATATATAATATCATTCAGTTTTTTTCTTGTAGCGGTTTTCTTCTTAATAAAAAAGCCTAACCATAAGTAGCACATATTATAGGAACACCAGCTAAAATTAAATATTCAGAAAGAGGTAAACATGAAGAAGACAGGTAATTATCTCACCATTACCTTCCCCTTTTTGCTGGCACTGGCCTTGCAAATTTTAGGTGCCTTTTGGGGAGTGATTATATATGGTGTTGTGATGGGAATTCAGATGTCAGCACAGGGTACGCTGGATATAAACAATATACAGGATATTGCCAATGGTGCGCTAAATCCCCAAATACTTTTGGGAATATCGGCAGCCATAGGAATTGTTGACATCGTCGTTTTTAGTATCTGGCTTAAGAAACAGAAGAAATCAGGGGATATTCTGGTCAAGGCTGATAAGCTCGATACAAAAGGAATCGTTCTGATTCTTATATTGGGTGTATGTATACAGATTTCCCTGTCTATTATACTTACAGTGATATCAAACCTCAGACCCGATTGGTTTGATGGCTACGGTGAATTAATAGATAGCCTTGGGATGGGGAATACCTTTATTTCCTTTCTTTATGTAGGGTTGGTAGCACCAATTGCGGAAGAGCTTATCTTCAGAGGAGTCACCTTTAATAAAGCAAGAAAATATATGCCCTTCCTGGCTGCAAACTTTGCTCAGGCGCTGCTGTTTGGCATATATCATATGAATCTGATACAAGGCTTATATGCTTTTGCAATGGGACTTAGTTTTGGACTGATTCGCCGGGCTTACTCACTGATCGGCGCAATTTTACTTCATATGACTGTTAATATTGCCGGTATGACGTTGGATTATATATTACCGGAGCAAATACTGAATAATCATATTGCAGTAAGTATCCTGTTTCTTCTTACCGGAGCAGCAGTAACTGCAATTCTTTTATATGCGGGTAAGCAGGTAAAAAACATCCAGGAGGAAGAGCCGGTATATCATATAATGGATTCCTATGATGATAATTAAACCTTAAAAAAAATTTGTTATCCTTCCTGACATCGGCTATAATAAAGAGAGAATGTCAGGAAGGATTTTTTTATGAAGATACAGCTGCCAAAAGATGTGGATTATATTATAAAGGAATTGCAGAAGAATGGTTATGAAGCCTATGCAGTAGGTGGATGTGTGAGGGATGTTATACTTGCCAGGGAGCCGGAGGACTGGGATATAACCACCTCTGCAAGCCCCATACAGGTCAAGGGGATTTTTAAGCGGACAATTGATACGGGTATCATACATGGAACGGTTACCGTTATGCTTGATAAGAACGGTTATGAGGTTACAACTTACCGTATCGACGGAGAATATGAAGATAACAGACATCCCAGGGAGGTTACTTATACACCTTATCTCTCAGAAGATCTTATGAGAAGGGATTTTACCATAAACGCCATGGCCTATAACGAAAACAGCGGCCTTGTCGATATATTTGATGGATTAAAAGACTTAGAGGAAAAGCGGATTCGCTGTGTAGGCAGTGCCGAGATGCGCTTTGATGAGGATGCCTTAAGAATACTCAGGGCAGTTCGCTTCTCTGCACAGCTAGGTTTTGAAATAGAGAGAGGAACTCTTAACGCTGCTAAGATAAAGGCAGAAAACCTTAAAAATATCAGTGCTGAACGCATAAGGACTGAGCTGAATAAATTACTGGCATCACCTAATCCGGACAGGCTCTTGATTGCCTGGGAACTGGGAATTACAGCAATAATTCTGCCGGAATTCAATACTCTTATGACAAAACCCCATAAGAAGCAGAAGGAATCTTATGGAGTCTTTTCCTTGCAAAGCATAAGGTACCTTAGAGAACAGGTACTGCCATTTGTCAAAGGAAAAGAGAAAGAGGCAAGTATTCTTTCCTGGGCCTTGCTGTTACAGGGACTTAAGCCGGAAGAGGGCAGGGAAGTACTTAGAAGACTTAAATTTGACAATGAAACCATTGACTATGTATACCGACTGTTAACCTGGTGTGATTATGAGTTCCTGCTTACACCCTGGGAAATGCGAAAGGCAGTAAATGCTATTGGCAAAGACTTAATGGACATGCTGTTCTCTGTTAAGGAAGCTTGTATTCTTACGGAAAAGGGTAGTATTTCCGGTGGGAAAGGGGAAGACTTAGAGAAAGCCAGAGAATTATATCATGAAATCCTTCGTAAAAAAGAATGTGTTGAACTAAAGGAATTGATGATTAATGGGAAGGATCTTATAGAACTTGGATTTAAACCAGGTAAAGCCATGGGACAGGTGCTCGGGGAATTATTGGTATCTGTTCTGAAGGAACCGGAGCTAAATACAAAAGAAAAATTAAGCCTGATGGCTCAAGAAATACATTTAAGAGAAGCGTAGAGTTATCAGAAGCTTTCAAACCTTCTTAGTAGTACGCATGGGGTTCATAAAGCTGATAAAAATATAACTCCTTCTTATTAATAACTCATAACAGAATAGTTTAAAGTTAAAGCTTTGGCTTCTCTTAAAATCGTTGAAGCAAAAGTAACAGGCCCTATAAAATATTCTTAGAATCCTTAGGATTCCTGTCATGAAAACCTGCGTTATATCATAGGATTAAAAGAGACACCTATGAAGCGGTGCAATAGTTTGAGTCAGGAGGCTTTCCTATGGAGGATAGAAATCTGGAAGTATTTAGACAATATAATATAAAGATTTATAACACATACAGAATCAGGGGGGCATTTATAGCAGAGACGGATAAGGGACTCAAGCTGTTGAAAAGCTTGGAAAGTTCTAAAAACAGGGTGGAATTTGAGTATACCCTGCTGGAGTATTTAAACGACTACCCTTATGTGGATTTATATATGCGCAATAATGCTGGTGAGATAATAACAGAGGACGGTGCAGGGAGCAAGTATATCTTAAAGAACTGGTTTCCTGGAGATGAATGTAATCTTAGGAATGAATCAGACATTGCAAATGGTGCCGCCAACTTAGCACTGCTCCATGGACTGCTCAGAGAAGTTCCTCTGAATGAGGAACAGATTGCAAAGAATACCGGACCGGACCTCCTGGAGCTATTTGATAAAAGAAACCGGGAGTTAAAGCGTGTCAGAAGTTATATCAGAGAAAAGAAAAAGAAAAATGAATTTGAAGTATGTTATATCAATTGTTATGATGAATTTTATGAACAGGCACAGGAAGCCACAAGGCTCCTTGTAGACAGCAATTACAGTAAGTTAATGGAGGAAGCGAAGGAACACCGTTATGTCTGCCATGGCAATTACACCTATCATAATGTTATCATGGTAAATACAGCACAGTATTCATCAGGTCTAAAACCCTCCCCTCGCAGAGATTTGATATCGGCTGCGGGGATCAAGAACAGGGCACGGGCAGAGATGGCCACGACTAACTTTGATAAATCCTGTATTGGGGTACAATGTACGGATTTGTATTTTTATATTCGCAAATGTCTTGAGAAAAATGACTGGGATATTGATATCGGAAGTATGATATTAAATACCTATACAGATATACTACCCCTTGACAGAGATGAGAGAAAGCTTCTATACATACTTCTCCTCTATCCTGAAAAGTTCTGGAAGATTACAAACTTTTATTATAATGGTAAAAAATCCTGGGTACCCCAGAGAAACATCCAGAAACTGATAGGAACCTGGGAACAGTTAGAAGGCAGAAAAAGATTTCTAGATTGCCTCCATGGTACCCTGAACTAAAGCACTAAGGCAAAACCGCGTGTAAGCCTTGAGTTTTGCTTTTCTATGTTTTATAATAAACGCAGAAGGACAAAAGTCCGCCAAACAGTATAGAGCCTAATTGAGAATCTGCGCTGCAGACGTACTGAAACATTCAGTACCTATTCAGTACATCCAATCCGTTAAATGATACTGAACGGGATATTGCAACAGTAGGAACTATATGAGAAGTATAAGTTTTTATAATAAGCCAAAGTTTTTTTAATTACCGCTTTCAAACATAAAAATGCTAAATAACAGCCTTTTTATCCCTGGAAGCGGTAAAACTAAATTATGCTTATTTTAATAAAATAGAAGCTTGACATATAAAGAGAAAGCAGACTGCCAAAGTCAGTGAGGAAATACATTGGAAGAGAAAAGGACATTGAAGCGAAAACAAAGAAATAATACCTTTTTATACCTGTTAATAGGAGGGTTTCTTCTCATATTAATCATAAGCCTGTCCTCTTTGCTGCCCAAAAGCCCTGTGGAAAGCAAAAACAATGGGAAGGATGGAAATACAGTACAGCAGACGGAGGATAAAAAGGTCGTAATTCCCGCCATTATAACCAGTAAAGATGTTAACAGTGGGAAATATACCTTAAGAGGCATTGGCGATGGACAAGACATCAACCTGATATTTACAGAGAGTTCCCTGAGTCTTGATAAATATGGTAAAAATGTTACGGCAGAGAAGTTGAAAGTCGGAGAAATGGTTGAGGCAACCTATCATAAGGAGACTACCGAAATCGTGAGCCTTCAGATCTGGGATAAGGCATGGAGATATCAGGGGATTTCCAACTGGGGATTAGATGGGGAAGAGGGAAGCATACGTATTGCAGACAAATACTATCAATATGCAGATTATCTGCTGATTACCAGAGGCGGAGAGGAACTGACCTTAGAGGAGCTTGACACTACCGATGAATTGCTGGCAGTGGGATATGAAAAAAAGATTTATTCTATTATCGTGACAAAAGGTCATGGAACCCTTAAATTTACTGATTATGAAGACTTTATTGGCGGTACGGCTTATATTGGAAAACGGGCGGTTCTGGCGGTAGAAGAAGACATGATTGTAACGGTAAGAGAAGGGGACTATGAGGTTACACTGGAAAAAGGAAGATTGACCGGTACCAAAACCGTACAGGTTCTGCCTGAGGAGGAGGTTGAGGTCAATATGGGAGAATTCAAGCTGCCACCTGTTCAGACAGCTATGGTGACTCTTCATGTATCTCCGGAAGGCGCAGATCTTTATGTAGACGGTAAAGAAGTCTCCTATACAGAAGCCATTGAATTAGAATATGGAAAACACAGCATAAAGGCAACCTTAGGAGGATATAAAGAATATAGCGGTATCATAGATGTACAGGAGGAAGAAAAGGAACTCTATATCAAGCTTGCGGCTGCCGACAATAAGAATGAAGAGAGTACAGCAGGCGAAGAGGAAGACGGTTCCAGCTCAGGCGGAGACAGCAGTGGTACAGATTCAGGGAATAACGGAACCGATACGGATACTGACAATACAAATAACAACAATAACACCAATAATTCCGGAAATACAGGCGGAACCACCAAGAAGTATGTATATATCCAAGCACCGGAAGGGGCGTCAGTATATGTAAATGGGGAGTTCAAAGGAATAGCTCCTGTAAGTTATCCGAAAACTACAGGACTGCAGTATATCACCCTTATTCAGTCGGGTTATAATACGAAGACCTATACGGTGGAAGTAAAAGATGATGACGAAGATGTTAAACTTAATTTTCCTGCAATGGAAGCATCCAATTAGAAGAAGTTAAAATTGATATGTACAGAGCGTTTCAAAACTAAAATTATAGTTTTGGAGCGCTTTTCCTTTTAAAGCACCACATTTAGGATTTACTGTTCATTATCAGTAATATATCTCACTTTTTGGCATAAAATACTGTAAGTAGATTCTATGAGGAGGCTTAGAGTAAAAGATTATTATTTTTTATTCCAATGCCTATATGGAGGGTAATGTGAAAGCAAGCAAACATCTCACTGCTGTCAGAAGATGTCTTGGCAGCAGAAGGTACCTATCCGGTCTGTTCATATTTATCATAGCGGGAGTTTCCCTGCTGTTTTCAGGCTGCAGTACACAGGATACAGGTGGTAAGAAGATTAAAGATCTTGAATTTACAGTGGTAGAGGATGCCGATGTACCGGAACCTTTAATGAAGATGATTAACGAAAAGAAAAAGGAGCCTTTCAGGTTATCCTATTCGGATGTGGAAAATCTGTACATAGTAGTGGGGTATGGTGAACAGCCTACCGGCGGCTACAGTATTACTGTAAACGAAGTGTATTTAACAGAGGATGCAATCGTTGTAGACACCAATCTGGTAGGACCGGGTGAAAATGAGCAGGTTACCAATGCACTTACATATCCATATGTAGTAATAAAGACAGAATTTGTTGATAAGACACCAAAATATAAATAATACGAAGAATAAAGGACTGTAACAAGCTGTATGAAATATGTCAGGCATGTACCCGCCATATAAAGCAAGCTTTCGTACAGTCTTTTCTTTATGTCCTTCACCCATAAAAACGAAATCAACTGGCGGTTGCATACAAAAAAGCAGTTTATGAAATATTTTTCTCCGGAAATCACACTACAACTATAGTATAAGTTGCATAAATAATTCTAAAAATAAATTTGCAATACATGCATTTTTTTGGAAAAAATGGGTATACTAGTTCGCATAAGTAAAAAAATGACAAGATATAGTGACTTTTAAAAGTATATTTTATTACTTTTTATATAAACAAGTAGGTAAAAAGTACTGAATTGTCAGAAAATTATTTGACATTTACCAGAAAATTTGGTATACTAAGATAGTTATGTGTTTACTTATGTTCCGAGTTATTGGTTTGTATAAAAACCCTTAATATAAAATGGCATACCCATAAGGAGGCTGTAATGATGATGAAACAAGCAGATGTAAGCAAAGTTCGCAGAGAAGTTATCAGTCACATAGGAAGCAGAGTCAGGATAAAAGCTAACAGGGGAAGAAATAAGATTGACATAACAGAAGGCATAATAACTGAAACTTATCCAAGCATTTTTCTGGTGAAGATTGAAGATGGATCAGCTGAAACTTTTAAAACATTATCTTTTAGCTATGCAGATGTATTAACGAAAGATGTACAGATGATGTTGTGCTAACTTGATATAGACAAGCTGGGAGGATGTTCCGGAGGTCATAGGACCCGGGACACCCTCCCTTTTTTTATTGGCTCTTTGTCAATAGTTGGGGTGGGATTCGTATGAATCCCGCTCCTTTCTTACGTTTAGAGCTGTTTCGATAGTTCATTCTACTGTATGCTGTTTTGGGCATGCAAAATAAGCCTCCATATCCCGACCATTTTTCCTATGATGTACAATGAAGTATCCGAGTACGGAACCGGTTAAAGTTTCGGATTCCATAAGAACTTCGTTTTAATACTTTAATCTTATTGTTAAATCCTTCTGTGACACCGTTTGTAATGCCATATTTGAAGGCATTTAAGATTTCTTTTCTCCAAGACTGGAACGTTTTTGCACATTTCTCGAATTCTTTAATACCGCATCCTCTTGCATTAGATATCCAATCATCGAATTCCTGCTGTTGCTTACGATAGGACTCCAGCTGGCTGATGTCATAAAACCATTCTTTCATCATGTGCGCCAACCGTAGGTCATCACTATACTGGAGCATCAGATCACAGGCTTGTTTGTTCTCGTCTTTCAGCTTTCTATAGCGGGTCAAAATCAGCTTCCGGCTTCGTTTATAGTATTTTCGAAGAGAAGTCGGCATGGATTTTTGGAGCCGTTTACGAACATTTTCGATAGCCCATGTGACCTGACGAATGAAATGATACTTGTCCACTATAATCTTTGCATTTGGAAAGAAGGTCCTGGCCAGCTCCACATAGGGAAGCCACATGTCACAGACAAAGAACTTTACTTTCAGCCTTTCCTTTCTTGTAATGTTTCTCCAGTAATCAGCCAGATGGCTCTGAGTGCGGTCTGGAAGAATATCCAGAATCCGGTGTTTTTTAGGATCAACGAGGATACACTGATATTTCCCAGTAGAGGCATTGCCTTTAAATTCATCAATAGAAACAGCCTCAGGAAGTTTATCTGGGGGTGCATAATGGATGGTATCCAAAAGTCTGCAGATTGTAGGGACGGAAACCCCGGTAAGGATTGAAACCTGCTTGAGAGAAAAAGTCTGCCGAAGGAGAGATATAACATAAAAAGCCAGTCTCCTTGTTCTGCGGTGATAGGTAGGAAGAAAAGAATAGTGTTCCAAAAATCGTTTTCCGCAGGAGGTACATAAATAACGTCGTTTTCTTAGAACCAGAATGACGGTTTTACCTTGGAAAGGAGTGTCATTAATTTCCTGGATTCGATAGTCATGAACTCTTTTTGTTTTACAGCCACAACAAGGACAGGTCTGCTCAGAAGGTTTAGTTTCAATGAAAACCTTTAAAAAAGAATCTGCCTGAATCACTTTTTTTACAAAAACATCTTTCAAGTCTAAGAATGCCTTGCTATAATTAGGGTACATCTATAAGAGGTCACCTCCGTTAACATTAAACTTTGGTCGGGATAATGCGTTTGGGAGGCTTCTTATAGATGTATTTTATTACAACTAAAAGAATGTTGGAAGTGTGCTTTTCAAGCACGCCCCAACATTCAGTATAGAACCTTTTTATTTTTTGACACAGTACCAATTCTTTATTCATAAATATTACTTCTTACGAATATTATATGGTATAAGACAAGGAGGGATATTTTTGTGGAACTGATAAAGAAAAATGTTCATATGAATAAATTAAAATGTCAAACCAGCCTTCAGCTTACCCTGGATGATGACTTTAATGTGCCGGATGTTAAGCCTGACATTTATAAAATTATTAAAGAACAGGGCACAGTAAAAATCAATGATGTTAAGATGTCAAATGGTAAGCTCATGGTTAACGGCTCACTGCATTTTAATGTCCTTTATCTCAGTGACGAAAACGCAAGACCCTTACATAATATGGCAGGAGAAGTTGCTTTTGACGAATTGATTCACTTAGAAGATGCCTGCGCCGGCGACGATGCAGTGGTTCACTGGGAACTGGAGGATATGACCACCGGGTTAATCAATTCCAGAAAACTAAGTGTTAAAGCCATTGTATGCCTGACAGTGCTGGTGGAAGATCTTTATGATGAAGCAACAGCAGTAGGAATCGAGAGTGACGGAGATATCCAGTTCAGGAACAAGAGTATTACCGTCACGGATATTGCCGTGGATAAGAGGGATACCTACAGGGTAAAAGACCAGATACATTTACCTTCTAATAAAGGGAATATATCAGAGATACTCTATAGCGAAGTTGAACTTCGTAACGTAGAGGTGAGATTACTGGAGGATAAGTTTACAGTAAAAGGGGAATTGATTGTTTTTATTATTTACGCAGGTGAAAGTGAAGACAATCCTGTTGAATATTATGAAACAGAAATACCTTTCTCTACCACTGTGGATTGCAACGGTTGTTCGGAGGATATGATAGATAATATTACCTTCACCATTTCAGGCATTAATTTGGAAGTAGTACCCGATGCTGACGGAGAAGAAAGAATCGTTGACGTAGAAGTCGTAATTGATATGGCTATCAAAATGTATGAGGAAGAGGAACTGGAGCTCTTAAGCGATGTTTACTCTCCTTATAAGGATCTGGTTCCGGTAATGAAGGAAGCCCATTATGAAAGTCTTCTGGTCAAAAATAACAGTAAAGTAAGAGTCAATGACAGAATCCGGTTAGCTCCCGGTCAACCGGAGATTCTGCAGATCTGTCATGCTTCCGGAGATATAAAGGTAGATGATATCGAAGTTACGGACAGCGGTCTTTTAGTAGGCGGCGTCATCGATATTCAGGTTCTGTATATCTGCCCGGATGATACCAAACCGCTGAATTCTATTAAAGGAGTCATCCCGTTTAACCAGACAGTGGAAGCCAGAGGAGTTGATACAGAAAGTATTTACCGCATAAAACCTTCCCTGGAGCAGTTAAGTGTTATGGTGCTTGACGGGGAGGAGATGGAGGTTAAGGCAGGGATAGGACTGAGTACCATTGTATTCAATGCTCTTACAGAGCCCATCATAGCGGATGTGCAGGAATATGATCTGGACTATGAAAAGCTGAAAGGTATGCCCAGTATGGTAGGCTATATTGTAAAGAATGAGGATACCTTGTGGAGTATTGCCAAGAAATATTACAGCACGGTGGATAAACTCAAAGAACTGAATGATTTAGAGGATGAGTATATAAAACCCGGCGATAAGCTGTTAATTACAAAGAGAGTAGATAAAATCCTGTAGTTTTCCTCTGTTCCCGGAAGCACTGTCAGGATCCGGGAAGTCGAAGAAAGAGCAGTAAGCTGTTAGTGATTTTAATTGCATTAGAATAAAAAAGTGTTCCATGGCTTTCCTGTAAAGGATAAAAGCCATGGAACTAGTTTGGTTTGCCTGTATGAGCAGGCTTATGTATGCAGGTAAGGTTACTTTGCAGATTCGGTGGAGGATGTTTTCCACTCATCCAGCTTCTTTAGAGTGGCATCCAGGGTTTTCTTACAGATTTCAGGAAGCTCACCGCCCCAGGCTTTGGTTGCCTGTTCATAACCTGTCTTCACAGCGTTTATCATACTTTCTGCTTTTGCCGGGTCACTGCCCGCCAGGGCTTTTGCAAAAGATACTAAACGATCAGAGGTTTGTTCAACCCCCCAATAACCATCTTCTGCGATGTCAGCTTTTGCCTGATTGGAGGTTGCTTCGTCTACGGTATATTCTCCGCTTCTTAAGAAATTCCACATAGCATCCGAATCAAAAGCTTTTCCCTGGGAGAGCATCATCTTCTCAACCAGGCTTCTTAATTGTGCTGTTCTTTTCTCTGCTTCTGCTTTAAGGGATTCTACCACAGCGGTATCGCTTTTAGCAGTGGTGTTTTCAGTAATCTCTGAGGATTTTTCATATACTGCAGCAGGTGCTGAGCTGCTTTTTTGTGACGTACCGGAAGTCTTTCCGGTGGTTTTTGCCGTCGGCGCATAAGCAGCCGCTGTAATTCCATTTACATTCATCTTCATACCTCCATGTATGGGCAATGCCAATAAGTCTACATTGACCATATCGGAGAAAGAGGGCTAAAACTTAAGACCTGGCTGGTAAAGACCGGTTAAATATACCTGTTTATAGGATTTCCCGGCTTTTAACTGATAAAAAGCCTTTTCCGCTTTTTCTCTGCTGTCGAATAACCCAAACACCGTAGGTCCGCTGCCACTCATCATAGATGCGATAGCTCCAAAGGCTGTAAGCTCATCCTTGATCTGACCGATTACAGGATATTCCTTAATGGTAACGGATTCCAGTACATTGCCAAAGTGACTGACGGCAGCTTTAAGATCCTTTCTTCTTATAGCGGTAAGGATAGCATCGATGTTCGGATGAGAGGTATCCTCCGCCAGCTTAAGGTGTTCATAAACATGTTTTGTCGATACATTGATTCCCGGTTTGACAATCAGTACCTGACAGGAAGGAAAAGGAGAGACAGGAGTCAATATTTCACCGATGCCCTCGGAAAGAGCTGTTCCGCGTAAGAGGCAATAAGGAACATCTGCGCCTAACTGCAAGCCTAACTTTGACAGCTCCTCCTTTGACAGATTCAAATGAAACAGGCGGTTTAATCCGTAAAGAACAGCAGCGGCGTCACTGCTTCCTCCAGCCAGACCTGCTGCTACAGGGATTTTCTTATCTAATATAATATGAACACCCTGGGTAATACCATAATTTTTTTTGATTAAAGCAGCGGCTTTGTATACCAGGTTGTTTTCATCTGTTGGCAGGTAAGGAAGATTCGTCTTAACGGTTATGGAGGTATTGTTGGTCCGTAATATGGATACTTTGTCATACAGGCCGATGGTCTGCATGATCATGCGAACTTCATGATAACCGTCCTCCCTTTTTCGCACCACATCCAGGCCAAGATTTATTTTTGCATATGCTTTCAGCTTGATGGAATTCATGGATACTCCTCTGTAAGTTAATGTCTTTATTATAATCTTAGAGAAAGCGTTATGCAAGTTTTACTCTAATCAGACAAATAATCTTTTATTATTTCAAAAAGCTTGAACTTCACCCGGATATCTGCTTTTTTTGAAGAAAAGACGGCATCGTATTCGTCTTCTGTCAATACATGCTTTAATTGTTCTTTGGATTCTTTGGGTACCACGCTGTAGGTGGCATCCACAAAACAGAGAGGCGGAAACATGATACACCACCAGTTCTGTCCTTTTGCCTCACCGATTTCAACACGCAGAGCCTCGTACTGCCCTGGTGGCAGAGTAAGATCTCCATAAATCTTAATAGGAAAGTAACCGGTTTCTAAAGAGGCTGTAACCGTATACTGATATCCATTCTCCTGTATGATATCTTCTGACAGAGCCTCCAGCTCCGCAAGGTTCTCTTCAATAACAAGCCTTGCCTCATTAACATCCGTCAGGCTGGACAGCTTGGGTCTTAAGGCTTCTGTCAGGGCAGATTTGACTTTCAGCTTAAGAGCCTGGTCTTGTGTGGAATCGCTGTTGGCTATCACATGGAAACGAATAATCTGGGAAGCAATATCCTTTTGCATGGCAGCTTTGCTCTCATAAGAATCTGCATGTATAACTTTGATGGAATATATGAGACAGAGTAAGCAAAGCGATAGGCAGGCGCTTAATTTAAGGAGCAGCTTTCGGTCAATGGATTGGAATTTCTTATGTAAGGATCCTCTATTTTCTGAAGTTTTTTTCCGATGCAGAAATTGATAAATATGGATTTTTATTTTTAACAATATTCCGAACCTCCCTTTAAATAGTTTGAATTATTTTTAGTATGTACGTATAATCCAAATTTAAACAAAAGAGGTAAAAAGAATAAAATCCTTGCGATTTGTAAAAAGAAAGAGTAAAATAAAAAAAGCTATATGTATAGAATAGAAATATCAGGCGCAAAGTTTAGCCTGGTAATATTTGCACATACAGCGGTAAAAATTCAAAGAAAACAACAATCATAAAATAGAATTTTAAGGATAAGATATAGACATATAGGCATCGAAAGCAAACATCAGGATATTAAAGGAAGGATATCAGTATGAGTAAAAAAACAGTTGCAGTCTTGTTTGGCGGGCAGTCTACTGAGCATGAAGTTTCTTGCGTTTCCGCTACTACCGTAATTAAACATATCAATGCGGATTTATACCGTATTCTCATTATAGGAATTACCAAAGAGGGAAAATGGCTCAAAGTAAACAATGCGGACGAAATTACTTCAGGCACCTGGCTTAAAAATACAGAAGCCGCAGTTCTGTTACCAGATGCTTCACTTAAGTCCGTGTTAATCTTAAACGGTGACAAGGCAGAAAAGATAAAAGTGGATGTGGTATTTCCTGTTCTTCACGGATTATGCGGAGAAGATGGTACCATTCAGGGACTCTTAGAACTGGCTAAGATACCTTATGTTGGGTGCGGAGTTTTAGCTTCGTCCGTTTCCATGGATAAATTATATACAAAGATCATTGTAGATACGCTGGGTATCAGACAGGCAAAATATGTGGCTGTTACAAGGAAAGACCTAAGCAGCATGGAGGATACCGTTAAGAGAATTGAAGCAGTGATACCTTATCCTGTTTTCATAAAGCCCTCTAACTCAGGTTCTTCCAGAGGTATCTCCAAGGCAGAATCCAGAGAAGAACTGATGTCAGGATTAAAGCTTGCAGCAGAGCATGACAGAAAGATCCTGGTAGAGGAGACCATCAATGGACGTGAAATTGAATGTGCCGTACTTGGAGGCAATGAATCCAGGGCTTCCGGTGTAGGTGAAATCGTAGCAGCAGCACAGTTCTACGATTATGATGCCAAATACAACAATGCAGAATCTAAGACAATTATCTCTCCTGAACTGCCCGCGGGCGCAGCTGATACAATTCGGGACTATGCTATTAAGATTTTTAAAGCAGTGGACGGACATGGTTTATCCAGAGTGGATTTCTTCGTCGATAGAATTACCGGAGAAGTAATCTTTAATGAGATCAATACCATGCCAGGTTTTACATCCATCAGCATGTATCCCATGCTATGGGAGGCTAAAGGAATCGGAAAGCCCCAGTTGATAGAAAAATTATTGCAGCTTGCCTTTGCCAGAGCAGCAGAAGCAGGAGGAGAGAGCGATGTCTTGTAATGCACCTATCGGTGTTTTTGATTCCGGAATCGGGGGATTAACGGTAGCCAGGGAAATCATGAGACAGATACCAGGAGAAACGATAATCTACTTTGGAGATACTGCCAGGGTTCCATACGGAAGTAAATCACAAAAGACTATTATTACTTACTCAAGACAAATCATAAAGTTCCTACAGACCAAAGACGTAAAGGCTATTGTTATCGCCTGTAACACCGCCAGTGCACTTGCACTTGAGGTGGTTGCCAGAGAGGTCTCAATACCTGTAATCGGAGTGGTAAAGCCTGGTGCGAAGGTGGCTTCTGAAGCCACAAAGAATGGAAATATCGGCGTAATTGGTACAGAAGGTACCATCAACAGCGGAATATATAACACATATATAAAAGAATTGAACCCGGATGTAAGGGTATATGGAAAGGCTTGTCCTCTCTTTGTTCCTCTGGTGGAAGAAGGCTGGCTTACAGACCCTTTAACCGTGGAGGTGGCCAAAAGATATATCAGCAGTCTCCTCGGACTGAATATAGACACTTTGGTATTAGGGTGTACTCACTATCCGCTTATACGTAACATAATCGGATCTATCGTAGGAAATGACGTTACATTGGTTAATCCTGCTTATGAAACCGCCATAGAGTTGAAACAGGTACTGCTGCAGGCGGGAATAGAGAACAACGGACCTGCCTGTGAGCATAAATTCTATGTAAGTGACGGCGCGGATAAATTCAAAAGGTTTGCCAATACCATACTTCCCTGTGATGTAGTTGAAACGGAAGATGTGAATATTGAAAGCTTTGCGGATGCTCTGACAACATATTTATAGCCTGAAAGCAAGGCGTGATAGGGAGGATTGCATGAAGAAAGATGTATTGGTTTCCATATCCGGACTTCAATACGAGGTAGACAGGGACGAGCCCATTGAAGTAATATCCGTGGGTCAGTACTATAACAAAAACGATAAACATTACATCTGTTATGATGAAGTGATAGAGGGCACCGATGGAGTGACCAGCTGTACGGTTAAGGTAGGAAACGAGCAGATCGATATTATAAAAAGAGGTGCCAGTAACGTTCATATGATATTTGAAGTAGGCAGGAAGAATACCACTTTCTACAACACTCCTTATGGCGATCTGCAAATAGGAATTCATACCGGCAGGATACAGGTGGCAGAGGAAGCGGACAAATTAACGTTAGAGATAAATTATGGACTGGATATAAACTATTCCTTTATCGGTGACTGTCAGATACAGATGAAGATAACCTCAAGAAAATAAACAGAGTACTTGTTCCTCATGCCAGTGCAGGTATTAAGGAAAGGCATTCATGACGGAACAGGTTCATAGTCACATGAAAAGTATACCTTGAATTGTGAGCTAAGGCCCAGTAAAAGTGGTAATGAACAAGAAACGAAAAACAGCCGTTATACCTTACTATAAAGGTATTCGGCTGTTTGATTTTAAGCTTTATTATTCTTTGTGATTTTGCCTTTGATTCTTGCGAAAAGTTTTTGCTTTTCTGGTTTTACATCAAGATTTGCACGTAAGCCTTTTACATCCATAATGTAAATACCGTTCATTACGGCTTTTACTTCTTTTTTAACAGGGATAAGATCAAAGATCTTATCGTCGCACATTAAATTCATAATCTTTGGTCCAATTTTTGCTTTTACAATGGGGACCTTAGAACGGCGCAGATATTTCGGTGTCTGATCGATTACTATCTTTGGCAGATCGGCCTCCGTTAACTTCATTCGCTTTTTATCTATTACTAAAATAGAAACTGACTGTGCGCCGGCTTTCATCTGAGCCTGACTTTCCTCAGATCTTTTCTGAAGCTTTCTTCCATAAATGGACAGACCGATAAGAGCACCAAGAACAACAACCAGAACTACTATCAATACAATAATACCGGGACTCAACTTTCTACCTCCTTCCCCAGAATTTGCAATGGATTTATTTTATCATTAATTTTTCAAAAGTTCAAGTAATTAAACTGTTTGACCGGCATTTTTCTGAAGCATGTCACGGATAATATTCTGAACATGGGAACCCAGGAATTTACGCTCTTCTTTGCTTAAGGAACCTGGCTCTACGGGTTTTCCGTATTCTATGATAACTTTTGCTCTTCTTATCCAGGGAAGATGATTTTCAAAAATATTGTCCGTATTGGATATTGCGACGGGAATGATGGGACAGCCTGATTTTTCTGCAATTTTTAAGCTGCCTTCCTTAAAGGGGAGCATTTCATCGCCATGATTTCTGGTTCCTTCGGGAGAGATAAATACGGAATAGCCATTTTTAACCAGCTCTACGCCTGTTAGGATCATTTTTAGCCCTTCCCTTAGGTCATCCCTGTCTAAGAAGAGACAGTTAAGATATTTCATCCAGATTTTGAGGATTGGCACTTTCCCGATTTCTTTTTTGGCAACATAACCGGTGAGAGTTGGCACCGTTGCATAACCCAGTACAATATCAAAATAACTGCGGTGGTTGGATACATATAATACAGCCTGGTCTTTTGGCACATTTTCCAGACCCCTTATCTCATACTTTGTACCGCTGATAAAAAGAATCACACGAAATGCCCAGGATACGATGCGCTGGGAGGATTCCACTTTCTTTCTGGGATTGATCTTGCCGAGGATGATTTCATACAGAAATAAAAGCAGGCTGACGGTAAAAAATATAAGTAAGAATAATAAAACGAATAAGGTTCTCATAACCCCTCCTGTTATAATTTCATTACTGGTATTATAACATATTTTTTATTTTTATGCGCATCTTTTATGAGAACTTACAAAATCCTTAAGTATTATTAAAAATCCTGCTATTTCTTGTACTCTGGAAATAATGTGATATAATGAAAACGTACGGGGAATTTTGAGTTTACAACAGATTCCCTGCCAGAGCAACCTGTTCACGAGCACTATTATGATTCGGGTTCAGGACTAACAGTTTATCTAACAGTTTATACAGACAAAATAAGTGCACCAGGATAATAGAGTGAAAAGAAAAGCACTTTCCTTCCTGCCGATGTTTCTGCCTTGAACATATCGGTGTGGGAGGGAAATGTGTTTCATAATGTTTGGATTATCCAGAAAGAAGGAATAATGGGAAAAGAGAACCTTACCCTGCTTACTGACTTTTATGAGCTGACCATGATGCAGGGGTACTACAAGAACGGAGCCAACGAAACAGTTATATTTGATGTATTCTACCGAAACAATCCCTCCGGCAGCGGATATGCAGTTTGTGCCGGACTGGAGCAGGTTATTGATTATATTAATAACATCTGTTTTACCGACGAAGATATCGTATATTTAAGAAGCCTTAATATGTTTGGGGAGGATTTCCTGGAGTATCTGAGAGGTTTTCGTTTTACCGGAGATATCTATGCTGTTGAAGAAGGTACCGTAGTATTCCCAATGGAACCTTTGCTTAAGATAATTGCACCAATAATGGAGGCTCAATTAATTGAGACTGCCATACTAAACATTGTAAACCATCAAAGCCTTATAGCTACCAAGGCTTCCAGGGTCTGTTATGCTGCCAAGGGTGAACCCGTGATGGAATTCGGCTTAAGAAGAGCCCAGGGACCTGATGCGGGAGTCTATGGAGCAAGAGCCGCAGTAATCGGCGGATGTGTCGGCACCAGTAATGTACTGACGGCCAGGATGTTCGATGTGCCTGCTCTTGGAACCCATGCCCATAGCTGGATTATGAGCTTTGAGGATGAAATATCTGCTTTTCGTGAATATGCCAAGCTTTATCCGCAGAACACAACACTTCTGGTAGATACCTATGATACCTTGAGATCAGGAATGCCAAATGCCATACAGGTCTTTAAGGAATTAAGGGAAGCCGGTATTATGCCTGAGAAGTACGGCATCCGCTTAGACAGCGGTGACTTAGCTTATCTGTCCAAAAAGGCCAGAAAGATGTTAAATGAGGAAGGCTTTCAGGATGCTGTTATTGTTGCCTCCAGTGATTTGGATGAATACCTGATTGATTCCCTTAAGACCCAGGGAGCTGCCATTAATTCCTGGGGTGTAGGTACTAACCTGATTACCTCAAAGGATTGTCCTGCTTTCGGCGGTGTGTATAAACTTGCTGCCATTAAGAAGGGGGATAAATTTATACCAAAGATTAAATTGTCGGAAAATCAATGGAAGATAACAAATCCCGGCAATAAAACCATATATCGAGTTTATGACAAAGAAAACGGTAAGATCAAAGCAGATTTAATTGCCATGGCTGATGAAGTTTACAAAGAAGAATATCCATTAAAGCTTTTTGATCCAATGGCTACCTGGAAAAAGACATATCTAAAAGGTGGCAGTTATACTTTAAGAGAGCTGCTGGTACCGGTATTTAAAGATGGAAAATGTGTATATGAATCACCAAGTGTTATGGACATCAGGGCTTACTGCCAGAAGGAGCTTAATACTCTATGGGACGAGACCAGAAGACTAATTAATCCTCATGAAGTTTACATCGATTTATCCAATGATTTATACCAGTTAAAGCATTCGCTTTTAGACAGTATCAATATAACAGGCAATAATTAAGGAGTCTAAATCTCCTTTAGGAAGTACAGTACGGAGAGAGTATGCAAAACAGAAGGAAAAAAGCCAGAAGAATGAAATTAATAAGAAGAATTTTACTTGTGGGACTGCCAATGGTTGTAGTTGGCAGCATGGGTTATTTTTCCTTAAAACAATTATTAGGTGCCAGTGAATCCACTGCCTCCAGCCAGTTTTATAACAACCCGTCCTATCAGGAGGAGGCTTCTGAGGACGAAGATCATAATAACAGTGTACCAGGGGAGGAAGCATCCGTGGATACAGGCGATTTTGAAGAGGAAATCACAAACAACGATAATGTAACACTGGATACGACACCAGAGAGTATAACGGTTATAGTAAATAAGGAGCTCAGGTTACCGTCTGATTATATTCCCTCAGATCTTTCAGTACCTGATGTGGACTTTTCCATAACCTATTATGACGAGAAGAAGCTTATGAGGAAAGAGGCCGGAGAGGCTTTAAAGAAGCTCTTTGACGGCGCAGAGGACAAGGGTTATATCCTTTGCGGGGTATCTGCCTACCGCTCTTATGACAGGCAATACCAGATCTTTACCAATAACGTTAAGACCCAGGGGATGGATCATACCACCAAATACTCTGCCATACCAGGTTACAGTGAGCACCAGACCGGACTTGCAATAGATATTTCAACCAAGTCTGTAAACTACAGACTGGATGCCTCCTTTGGAGAGACTCCGGAATATGAATGGCTAAAGGCAAATGCCCATCTTTATGGCTTTATCATACGTTATCCCGATGATAAGACTGCCATGACCGGTTATTCCTTTGAACCCTGGCATATACGTTATGTGGGAAAAGCTTTGGCGAAATACCTTTACGAGAAAAATATGTGTCTGGAGGAGTATTACAAATTTACGCCAAGTGAAGATTACAGTCAGGCTATAAGTTATGATAATTTGGAGGAATACGGTATTAACCCGGATGATGTGAAGGTTCCTACCAGAATCCCTACCAAGAAGCCGACACCGACTCCTACTCAGACACCGACACCAACAGAGGAGCCCACAGATACACCGGAACCGACACCAACACCTACCAAGAAGCCGGCGAAACCAACAAAGGAACCGACCCAGACGCCGGAACCGACGGAGGAAGTGACGGTAACACCGGAGATTACGCCCACTGATACTGTAACGGTGACACCTACGGGAGAAGTAATAACACCTACCCAGGAACCCGGCACAGAGGATGGAACAGAAATAATACCCTGATTTTACATAGAAAAGGGATGAAATGAAGTATATTAATAGAATAGGACTGTTTCCTGCTGTGACAAACAGGAAACAGTCCTGTTTGTATTTGCTGCTATAGGGAGAACAGTTAGAGAGTATAACGGCCACCCTTTCTTTACTTAGGGTAGGTGCTGATAAAAAAGGAATTGACAATTAAAAACTTTTATACTATCATTATAAATTAGATAAATTATATAAATACTCAAAAACTGTGACGGAGAGAGTAGAAGTCAGGCAAACGTTAAAGCGAGCCGGGGAGAGTGTAAGCCCGGTACCAGTAGCGGATTTTCGAAAATCACTCCCAAGTTGCAAGCTGAAGACCTTTCAGGTTCGTAAGCTGAGCCGGTATCTGCCGTTATACAGATAGCATATCATGTTCCTTTTCTGGAAATGCTTTAAGAGGAAACGTATGTAAATAGGTGGTATAATGAAGCCCAAATGCTCTCATCCTGTTTATGGATGAGGGCTTTTTATATAGCAGGAAATAATATCCTGGTTAACGGATACGATTTCCTGATGCATATAAGATTTGCGGGCGGTTTCAAAGGAAATCTTCATGAGTGTAAAATGATAGGTTATATGTCTGTTATACAGGCGTTAGATAAGTAAGGAGGATATCACATGTATGATAAGGTGTCTACGAATCTGAACTTTGTAGAGCGTGAAAAAGAAGTACTGAAATTCTGGAAAAATGAAAAAGTATTTGAAAAGACCATTGAAGAAAGAAAAAACGGAAAGCCCTATACCTTTTATGACGGACCGCCCACTGCCAATGGAAAACCCCACATCGGCCACGTGCTGACCAGGGTTATTAAGGATATCATACCCAGATACCGTACCATGAAAGGCTACAATGTACTAAGGAAAGCCGGCTGGGATACCCATGGTCTTCCAGTGGAGTTAGAGGTTGAGAAGAAACTGGGTCTTGACGGGAAAGAGCAGATAGAAGAATATGGTCTGGATCCCTTTATTCACGAATGCAAGGAAAGTGTATGGAAATACAAAGGAATGTGGGAGGATTTCTCTGAGACCGTTGGTTACTGGGTTGACATGGAGGAGCCCTATGTTACCTATGACAATAATTTTATTGAGTCTGAATGGTGGGCATTAAAACAGATCTGGGAGAAAGGCCTGTTATACAAAGGCTTTAAAATCGTACCTTACTGCCCAAGATGTGGAACTCCTCTCTCCAGTAACGAAGTGGCAATGGGTTACAAAGATGTAAAAGAGAAATCCGCTATCGCTAAGTTCAAGGTGAAAGGAACAGAAAATGAATATATCCTTGCCTGGACCACCACCCCCTGGACCCTGCCCTCAAACGTTGCGCTCTGCGTAAATCCTGTTGAGACTTACGTAAAAGCCGCAGTTCAGATAAACGCCAAAGGTGATATTATCAAAGAGGACAGTGAAGATAAGACTTCTGTAAGAACAGAGAAATATATCCTTGCGGAAGCCCTGCTTTCTGTAATTGACGGAAAATATACCATTGAAGAAACCTATGTAGGAACAGACCTTGAATATAAAGAGTATGAACCTTTATTCGATTATGTGGAGCCGGATAAGAAAGCCTATTTCGTTACCTGTGATACTTATGTTACTTTATCAGACGGTACCGGTGTCGTTCATATCGCACCTGCTTTCGGTGAAGACGATGCCAATGTAGGTCGCAGATATGATCTGCCTTTTGTACAGTTAGTTGACGGTAAAGGTGAGATGAAACCTGAGGTTACAGACTTTGCAGGGGTTTTCTGCAAAAATGCAGATGAGGGAATCATCAAACTCTTAGCCTCTAAAAACCTTTTATTCAAGACTTTAAAATTTGAGCACAGCTACCCTCACTGCTGGCGTTGTGATACACCTCTTATCTATTATGCAAGAGATTCCTGGTTTATCAAGATGACGGAGGTAAAAGATCAGTTAGTAGCCAATAACAACACAATAAACTGGATGCCTGAGAGTATCGGACAGGGAAGATTCGGCGATTGGATCAAGAATGTTCAGGACTGGGGAATCAGCCGTGACCGTTATTGGGGTACACCTCTTAATATCTGGGAGTGCGAAGACGGACACCGTCATGCTATCGGAAGTATTGAAGAGCTGAAATCCATGTCAGATAACTGCCCGGATAATATCGAGCTTCACAGACCATTTATTGATGCCGTAACCATTAAGTGTCCGGAGTGCGGAAAAGAAATGAAACGTGTGAAACCCGTTATCGACTGCTGGTTCGATTCAGGTGCCATGCCTTTTGCCCAATGGCATTATCCTTTTGAGAATAAGGAGATGTTTGATAAGAACTTCCCCGCAGACTTTATCAGTGAGGCGGTGGATCAGACCAGAGGCTGGTTCTATTCCCTCCTTGCCATTTCAACACTTATATTTGAAAAATCTCCTTATAAGAATGTAATTGTTTTAGGACATGTACAGGATGAGAACGGTCAGAAGATGTCTAAGTCCAAGGGAAATGCAGTGGATCCTTTTGATACGCTTTCAGAACATGGAGCAGATGCAGTACGCTGGTATTTCTATATCAACAGTGCCTTATGGCTGCCTAACCGTTTCCATAGCAGTGCGGTTACGGAGGGGCAGAGAAAATTCATGGGAACCTTCTGGAATACCTATGCTTTCTTTGTTCTGTATGCTAATATCGATGAATTTGATGCAACGAAATATACCCTGGATTACGATAAGCTCTCTGTTATGGACAAATGGCTCTTATCCAAATTAAACACTTTGGTTAAGACCGTTGACAATCATCTGGAGAACTACCGTATAACAGAGGCGGCAAGACTCTTAGACAGTTTCGTGGATGAGATGAGCAACTGGTATGTAAGAAGAAGCAGAGAACGCTTCTGGGCTAAGGGAATGGAGCAGGATAAGATCAATGCTTACATGACGCTGTATACCACACTGGTTACTCTGGCGAAGGTATCTGCTCCTTTCATTCCCTATATGACAGAAGATATCTACCGCAACCTGGTAGTTAAGCTTGACGAATCTGCACCAGAGAGCATTCACCTTTGTGAATTCCCGGGCTTTGTGGAGGAGTATATAGACAAAGACCTTGAAAAGAACATGGAAGCAGTTCTTGATATTGTAGTTCTTGGTCGTGCCTGCCGTAACACTGCAAATATCAAAAACAGACAGCCCATTGGTACCATGTATGTAAAAGCTGACTATACGCTTACACCTTTCTATCTGGAAATCATAGAAGAAGAGTTAAATGTAAAACAGGTCGTATTTACCGGGGATGTTAGGAACTTCACTTCCTATAGCTTTAAACCTCAGCTAAAGACTTTAGGACCGAAATTCGGTAAGCAGATTGGTGCAATCAGAACCCTGCTGTCTGGATTGAATGGCAATGCAGCAATGGATGAACTAAATGCTACCGGAAAACTTAAGATTACCTTGGAAGGTGCAGAGGCAGTACTTGAGAAAGAAGATCTTCTCATTGAGGCAGCACAGACCGAAGGATTTGTATCGGATTCCGATAAAGGGATAACAGTAGTGCTGGAAACAAGCCTTTCACCTGAACTTATTGAGGAAGGTTTCGTAAGGGAAATCATCAGTAAGATCCAGACTATGAGAAAAGATGCCGGTTTTGAAGTGATGGATCACATTGAAGTATACCAGGAAGGGAATGACGTTATTAAGGGAATCTTCGAAAGAAATATCGAAGAAATCAAAGCGGAAGTCCTTGCAAAAGAAATTATTCTGGGTGAAGTAAAAGGCTTTACCAAAGAATGGAGTATCAACGGAGAGAATGTGGTGCTTGGAGTTGTCAAAAAGTAAACATTTCAACCATTGAGATAATGCATCCGGAAAAATAAATCAATACATTAGAAAAGGACGGCTGGAAATAATCGATTCCAGCCATCCTTTTCTTACTTTGCGTATGCTTTACTCATATGTCTCATTTGTTGTTTCAGTTTCAGCAGAAGCGCTTTCTTTGTGCTCTTCAGCCATTCTCAGGAAGCCCTGATAATCCTTATTGAACATTTTCATAAGTTCATCAGAATATCCTGCAATCACAGAAAGTTTCTCCGCTAAGGTCTGTATAACGGAGGTTGCTTCGTCTTCTTTCTTAAAATTAATGGTTGCAGGTGTCTTGCTATTCTTAAAATACATAACCACCTGATAGGATTTGCCTGTGGTGATAAAATAATACTTATGTTTGGTTACTTTTAAGTGGGCCCAAATCATATCCTTTGTAGAGGAAAGAGTCAGAGCCGTATTATTTTTACCAAGTACATATTCAGGTGTAATAAGGCCTGCGTATGCATATGACTTTTCATCACTCTTATAGAGATATGTACCTTTTACAATGGATTGCTCCAGCGCATGTTCTATGGATTCTGCATCTCCCATTTTATTGAGTGACTTATAGAATTTAGAGGATTTGTAATTATTCTTAACCAGTATATTACGAATCAATATTCCAAGTGATACCAGGAACAAGATTGTGATTCCACCAAAGATCATTTGATCGTTCGTGCGGCCACTATCTGTTATTGTAATACAGATTTCAGGAACATAATCTTTTACAAAAGAAGCCTCTTCACCAAAAGATTCACTTATGGTATTGATAAGCTCATCATAAGCATCCTTATGATAGTCATCGGTGTCACTGAAATCAGCATTCTCAAGGCCCTCAAGCAAAGCTACCGTATTAACGGAACTTAATTCTTCATCGGTCATATCCAGGTACTCTTTTGGGAGCAGTGCAAGGATATAGCCGTCATCATAAGCGATCATACCATACACCTGATCCAGCTTCTCTTCACCGGTCTTAACACCATTTACAGTGTTATAGGTGTAAATTGCATAATCCAGAAAATAAATATCTGCATCCTTTAATTGAATGTATGCTTTTTTATCTTCATATAACTTCTGTATACTTTCAACGTTTGTTCCGGTTTCCAGAGTGGTAAATAAGGTACTGATCTTATCCTTAAAGCTGAAAAACCCGAAGGCAAATATAGCAATACAAGCTATAATAATTACAAGGGTATTTACCCCACTTTTTTTAATGACCTTCTTTAGATAATTTTCTTCCATGGTTAACCCATCCTTCCTTTTATTCTGACTAAAGCTGACTATACGCCCCTCCAGTATAACACATATATTCCTATTAAGTCCCGTGTTTTTTCTAGTAAAATATTACTACCCATTGAGCAGGCGGTTTCCGCAGATAAGAAAAAATGTGTTTTGTGTTAGATATGAAACAATCAAATAAAGCAATTTAAGTATTTAAGAAAATAATATGGTTACAATACATACAGATTAATTTATTGGAAATTTCTATAAAAGTTTTCCCTTGTGTACATGGTAATGCATAATATATAATGTGAATATCTAATCCGGCTGAACTTACATTTATTCTTATGGAACTCCTTCTTTGTGGGAGATTGACAATTGGTCAAAATATGTAATTTCAGCTGAACTTATATATTCACGAGTTGATACAATACGAAGGAGAAAGGGTCCATTCCCGGTTTCACCAGTAAAACAGGTGTAACAGATAGGAGGCAATATGCAGGAATTTGATAAAAAAGAGTTTCAGAAAAATGTGGAGGAATATATCGGTGTTTTCTTCCGAAAGCCCATTAAAGATGCCACCAGGCAGCAGATTTATCAGGGTGTTGCCTATACTGTCAAGAATATGATAATAGATGACTGGCTGGAAGCGCACAAGGCTTATGAGGAGCAGGATTTAAAGACTGTTTATTATCTTTCCATGGAATTCCTGGTGGGAAGAGCATTGGGAAATATGATAACAAATTTGAAAGCGGATTCTGTCATCCGAGAGGCGCTTGAGGAGATGGAGTGTGACCTGGAGACCATTGAAGAGGAAGAGCCTGATGCTGCTCTTGGAAATGGTGGTCTTGGAAGACTGGCAGCTTGTTTTTTGGACTCTTTATCCACACTTGGTTATCCCGCTTATGGCTGCGGTATTCGTTATAAATACGGAATGTTTGAGCAAAAGATAGAAAATGGCTATCAGGTAGAAGTACCGGATAACTGGCTTAAGAATGGTAACCCCTTTGAAATAAAGAGAAGTGAATATGCTACTACGGTAAAGTTCGGTGGTTATGTCAGGATGATACGGGATGAGTACGGAAATGATCGATTTATCCAGGAGAATTACCAGTCTGTAAGAGCTATTCCTTATGATATGCCCATACTGGGGTATGGAAATCATGTGGTGAATACGCTGCGTATCTGGGATGCAGAGGCCATTGATACCTTTAATCTGGATTCCTTTGATAAAGGAGACTACCAAAAGGCAGTAGAGCAGCAGAATCTGGCAAGAACCATATGTGAAGTCCTCTACCCCAATGACAATCACATTGCCGGAAAGGAACTGCGTCTGAAACAGCAGTATTTCTTTGTATCAGCCAGCATCCAGAGAGCAGTCAGCAAGTATATGGAAAGACATGAGAATATCAGAGAGCTTTCTGAAAAGGTAACCTTTCAGCTGAATGATACCCACCCTACGGTTACTGTAGCGGAACTCATGAGAATCCTTTTGGATGATTATTACTTGAGCTGGGAGGAGGCCTGGGATATTACCACCAGGACCTGTGCCTATACCAATCATACCATTATGTCAGAGGCTTTGGAGAAATGGCCTATTGAGCTGTTTAAGAGACTGCTTCCAAGAATCTATCAGATAGTAGAGGAGATTAATCGCAGATTCCTGCTGGTAGTGCTGGAGAAATACCCTTCAGAAGCTAAGAAGATTGAAAAAATGGCCATTTTATACGATGGCCAGGTAAGAATGGCAAATCTTGCAATAGTAGGAAGCTTTTCTGTTAACGGAGTTGCTAAGCTTCATACGGAGATTCTTAAGAATCAGGAATTGAAGGATTTTTATGAACTCTATCCCTGGAAATTCAATAACAAAACCAATGGAATTACCCAGAGAAGATTCCTGCTTCACGGAAATCCACTACTGGCTTCCTGGGTAACCGGTAAAATTGGCGATGGCTGGATTACTGATCTGGCGCAAATGGATAAACTTACGGCACTGGCGGCAGACCCCCTATGCCAGAAAGAGTTCATGGAGATAAAACACCGCAACAAGATAAGGCTGGCGGCTTATATAAAAGAGCATAACGGTATAACCGTAAATCCTGATTCCATCTTTGATGTACAGGTGAAAAGGCTTCACGAATACAAGAGACAGCTCCTTAATATCCTTCATGTCATGTACCTTTATAATAAGCTTAAGGAGAATCCTGATATGGAATTCTACCCAAGAACCTTTATCTTTGGTGCAAAGGCATCGGCAGGGTATGAAAGAGCAAAAGCTATCATAAAGCTTATTAATAATGTTGCTGAAGTAATTAACAAAGACGAAACAATCGAAGATAAGATAAAAGTCGTATTTCTCGAGAACTATCGTGTGTCCAATGCAGAGATAATTTTTTCGGCAGCAGATGTTTCAGAGCAGATATCAACTGCCAGCAAGGAAGCTTCCGGTACTGGCAATATGAAGTTTATGTTAAATGGTGCGCTGACTCTTGGGACCCTTGATGGTGCAAATGTGGAGATCGTAGAGGAAGTAGGCGAAGAGAATGTATTTCTCTTCGGGCTTCATTCCGGTGAGGTTATTGAATATGAGCAGCACGGCGGCTATAACCCAAGAGAAGTATATAATACTGACAGGGAATTAAAGAGAACGGTGGATCAGCTGGTAGACGGCACCTACAGTGAAACGGATAAGGCTTTATTTTCTTCTTTGTATGAATCACTTCTGGCAGGTAAAGGCGGAGAACCGGCAGACAGATACTTTATCCTAAAGGATTTCAGATCATACGAAGAAGCCCAGCAGAAAGTGGAGGAAGCATACAGAAACAGAGAAGGCTGGGCAAAGGCGGCTATCTTAAATACTGCAAAAAGCGGTAAATTCTCTTCTGACCGAACCATAGAAGAATATGTTAGAGATATATGGCACCTTACAAAGGTAAGGAAATAAAACTTTCAGTTAAATTATGTTATAACTGCATTTTAGAGCATGAATAAAATAATCATTTCTGGTGAAAATATATCTAGAGGTGATGATAATGAAAAAACATAGCTTAGCTGAATTTCTAAAGAGCAAAAGCTTTTATGTGTTATTGGGTATCGGTGCATTAGCTATCATTGCTATAACCGTAGTCACTCTGAATCAGCCTTCAAGCAACAAGGAAGAGAAGTATCTTGCTGATTTGAATGAGCCTAACGAAGTAGCTGATAATGATGTTAAACCTACAGAAACCCCTAACACAACCCCTTCGGACTCTACCAAAAACGAGACTGGTAGTACGAACGACGGGAAAGATGTAGCAGCAGTTCCTACAGAACCCGGCGGAAACGATGGTTATTTAGAGAATGACCCCGTTGACGACCCTAACTATGCGAATGCCGTAGCAGAAAAAAATGAAACGGATAAAGCAAATCAGACCGCAGATGCCAAAAAAGATACTGAGAAGGAAGCAGCTGTAACGGAAGAGACCAAACAGGTTATGACTCTGGAGACCTTATACTTTGATGTGGAAAAAGGTCTGTCATGGCCCATTAACGGGGATGTGCTGTTAAAATACAGCCCCGACCAAGTAATTTATTTTAAGACCTTAGAGCAATTCCGTACGAATCCTGCACTTATTATCGATGCCAAAATAGGCGCAGAGGTAAACAGTGCAGCTACTGGAATTATCACTTCGATCAAGAAGGTTGATGAAACTGGTGTTACCGTAACGGTTAATATCGGCAGCGGTTACAGTCTGATATACGGACAGATGGAAAAAGACAGTCTGAAATTTAAGGTTGGCGATGTGGTAAACAAGGGTGATGTACTTGGTACAGTTGCAAAGCCTACCATGTATTACTCTGTTGAAGGAAGTAACCTCTATTTCATGGTGGAAAAGGATAACGATACCGTGGATCCCCTCACTTTATTAAAGAAATAACAATTCCAACTTAAGATAACGTATAAAAAGGCTGTTCTTTCAAGGGAGTTCAGCCTTTTTTCCTGCCATCAGGAAATGAACGGGACAGGAACCAATAGCGCTCTTTGGAATATAATGATATTATAAAAAATAGCTGATGGCAGGTTACAGCTGACAGGATAATTTGAATCAGTGCTGAAAATTTGCTGATTAGAAAAATCTGGTGCTTTTCTGAATAAAGGAAAAAGAGGTATACATATCTAAAAAATTCGCAGCTGAAACTTCTTACACTTTATTTGACCTCATTGAAAAGCACTATATTTTTGGCTGCTTGACATAGATATGCAAAAAGGTGGGCGAGCGAAAGAAATTTTGCCGCCCATTTTTTGAATTGCTTGATTTTTACTAACCTTGAGTATACAATTAAAAATAGATTTTATACGGCAGGGACGACCATGAGCGAAATGAAAATTCTAAGTAAAATAAATAAAGTGATCCATATTTATACCGGAACAGTGAAAAGAATAGCAAGAAACATACACTATCTTGTGGTTGGACAAGGTTTAATCATGGGTTTTGCATACTTTCTACTGTTTCCCTTTGTCAGTAAGATATTTGGCTTAGCTCTTAAACTAACCGGCTATAGTTATATCACAGCAGGCAATATTGGAAAATTTCTTATGCACCCCATTACCATAGGTACAAATTTGGTACTGTTTTTTGTAATCGGACTCTTTCTGACCTTTGATATAATCTTTCTTATCATATTCTTTTCCGCCACGGAAAGAGAGCAGAAGCTTAATCCCGTTATGGTAGTAAAGCTTACCATATACCGTTGGTTTTATTGTCTTAAAATAGGAAAAGGTACAGTTATCTTAACCTCCTGGATACTGTCTGTGTTAAGCTGCGTACCATTTATCCTGTTTTCCATGTGGCGGTTTCGAATATTTCAGTATTATATTGAAGAAGCACCGGAAAGATTTCTTATTGTCGGTTTTGGAATTGCAGTCGTGGTTTTGCTGATTTATCTTTATTTTTGGGGACCATACTATTTTCATAGCCTATTGGCAAAAAAGAACGGACTTCTTACTGTGACCAGAAAAGATGTATCGTATAGAGAAAGAAGGAAAGCATTACTTTATATTATTGGCTGGAATATTCTGCTGACTGGTTTTCTTTTTATCATCTATGCCTTTACCATGCTGATTACAACTCTGCTGGTATCAGGGTTTGCCGATAAGGTACAGGCAACAGCTACTTTTATAGAAGTATATGACAGCATGAGTGTATACCTGGCCCTCATTATGTTCGTTATCAGTATAACGGTTAATATGGCACTTACAACCTATCTTTATCATCGCCACAGAAAGTTAAAAATCAACGGCCAGGCAGAAGCAGAGGAATTTTTTAAGCCAGCCTATCCATATAAAAAAATCGTATATTTTCTGCTTGTAACATTGTTTTGTATTAATTTCTATTATTTTTACCAGGTTGTCCGTAATGGTTCAGCGCTGGACTACATGAATCTTGAAGCTATACAGGTAACTTCCCACAGAGGTTATTCTCATTCTGTTCCGGAAAATACCCTGATTGCCATTGATAAAGCTATAGAAGAGCAGGCTGATTATGTTGAGGTGGATGTCAGAGTTACCGAAGACGGAGAGCTGGTGCTAATGCATGATGCCAGCTTAAAACGAACCACCGGGTTGAATAAATATGTATGGAACACCACTTATGAGGAAATCAGCCAGCTGGATGCAGGAAGCTGGTTTTCCAGTGATTTTGCAGGTACCACTGTTCCTACTGTGCGGGAGCTTTTCGAATTAAGCAAAGGTAAGGTATTGTTAAATCTGGATTTAAAATACCGCAATGATAAGGAAGAGCTTGCAGAAAAAGTAGTAGAATTAATCAAAGAGTATGATATGCAGCTGCAATGTATTATTACCTCCACCAGTCTTCGCTGTCTGAAGCAGGTTAAGGAGGCAGAGGGAGAAATCAGAACCGGATATATTACCTATGGACTTTATCCGAGCCTGTATAATAATACCGCAGTGGACTTCTTTAGTATGAAAGCAAATCTTGTTACAAAAAATATTGTAAATGAAGCACATAAAAGAGGTAAGAAGATTCATGTCTGGACGGTGAATTCCAGAAAAGAAATAGAACGGCTGCAAAGACTTGGAGTGGATAATATCATTACGGATAACCCTTCCTATGCAAAACAGATTCTTCACAATGATGAATCGGATAAGTTTCTGGCAACACTTTTAAAGATAATAAAAGATTAGTTTTATGCCATACTTACTATTGACTGTTAGTGGATAACATAATATGATAGGACTAGTAGTATTCCTATGATCAGATGCACGAAAAGAAAGCACAGCAGGCTGTTATTCTAATTGAATTCGGGGCACAGGGTAACCTGTTTTTTCTGGAAACACAGAGAAAGGCTTTGAAAATTAAGGATAGGAATCAGGATAAGAACGGGCTTAGGAGGACATTGTATGAGCGAAGAAACAAAGGCACTTGCAGGTAAGCTTTTTAATGAGGTGTGGGCTTTGATGGATAAAGAGGCAAGATCGGAAGACGAGAATTATCTCATGGTGCATACAGCACATGCTTCTCTCTATCACTGGATACAGGCTGGAACTCCTCACAACGTCTATGTGGGTGAATGGCAGCTGTCCAGAGTATATGCACTTCTTGGCAATTTTGATTCTTGTATCTATCACGGGAAGAGAGCGTTGCAGCTTTGTGAGCGCAATAACTTTCAGGGCTTTGCTTTAGCATATGCCTATGAGGCTTTAACCAGGGCATATCTTGTGAAAGGAAATAAAAGTGAATGTACGAAGTATCTGGAGCTGGCCTTACGAGAGACCGATAAAGTGCAGGAAAAAGAGAGCAAGGAGCTGCTGACGAAAGATTTAGATGAGCTGCAGCATAAGATCATGATACAATTCATGAACTAGAAATTGCATTTGAAGGTTCACTGCCAGATCGCTCAGTAATTGAGTTTTGGTATGTTATAAAGATGAGAATATTAAATATACAGGGTATGCACCAGCTTGTTTCAACAGGAGAAGAGCCGGCAGCAGCCCTTTTTGTATATTCTTAAGGAGTATAAAGATAAAGCAACAGGGCAGCTGGGGAGGTTTTAATTGGTTTATGAATTAATGGTATCTCCATATAATCTCCATAAGCTTTATTTAGAATAGAGGAAGAATGTTCATGTAGGATATAGAACAGGAGGAAGAACATGGAGAGTACGACAATTCACGGAGTACTTATGGTAGAAGGTCTGAAAGAGGAAGACGGTGCCAAACGTATTGAAAAATCTCTTAAGAAACATAAGGGAGTCATACAAGCCAAGGCATTATTAGACAGCTCCAATGTCTATCTTACTTATAAGGTGGAAGAAGTATCCCTTGAGGAACTAGCCGGTGTAGTAGAAGCGCTGGGTTTTCAGGTTATGAACAAGCCAGCGGGAAAAAGGGCGGTTCAGACGACGCAGGCAGGCAACAGCAGTAGTGGTGACAGCAACCGGGTAACGGTAGTGCTTGCCATTGAAGGCATGTCCTGCGGTGCCTGCGAAATGAAAATCGAAGACAGACTGAACGAATTAGAGGGAATAGAAAAAGCTAAAGTTAGCTATAAAAATGCCAATGCCCTGATTACCTATCAGCCAAAAAAAATTAGTCAGAAAACCATTGAAGCAGAAATTGAGAAGTTGGATTATCATATCGGCACAAAAGAAAACAAGAAGGCAAGGGAGGATAAAACCAGCATAAGCCAGCTGTTGGGTATTGGTATCATTCTTCTTGCAGTCTTCATGCTTCAAAAAAATACAGGCTTATTTCAGCTGGTACCTCAGATAAATCAGAATATGGGATATGGTCTGCTATTCTTAATCGGTATCATAACTTCTCTCCATTGCGTTGCTATGTGCGGAGGTATTAACCTGTCCCAATGTGTGAATTATGGCGGAGGAGAAAGCTCTGGAACCGGCCTGACGAAATTTAAGCCGGGTATTTTATATAACGGGGGAAGGGTAGTATCCTATACTCTCATTGGAGGTATTGTAGGTGCTTTAGGTTCTGTCATAAGCCTGTCCGGCTCTGCCAGAGGATTAGTTGCAGTAGTTGCCGGAGTCTTTATGGTAATAATGGGACTAAATATGCTAAATATCTTTCCTGCCTTGAAAAAAATTGTTCCCAGGATGCCAAAGGTATTCCGCAGAAAATTAGCGGTTTCCGGTAAAAGCAGAGGGCCGTTTTATATCGGACTCTTGAATGGTCTAATGCCCTGCGGTCCTTTACAGTCCATGCAGCTGTATGCTCTGGGTACGGGAAGTTTTTTTGGAGGAGCCTTATCCATGTTCTTATTCAGCCTGGGAACGGTACCTCTGATGTTTGGCTTTGGTGCCGTTGCAGGTATCTTAAACAGTAAATACACAAAGAAAATGATGAAGGTCAGCGCGGCTCTGGTAATGGCATTAGGAGTTATTATGTTAAACAGGGGGCTGAGCTTATCAGGAATCGATCTGGTCCGTGCATCCGGCACACAGGAGGCAGGTAACACAGCAAAGGTAGAGGCAGAGGTGCAGTCCGTCACGACCAAATTACAGCCAGGTGGTTACGAACCCATTGTAGTGCAGAAAGGTATTCCTGTTAAATGGACCATACAGGCAGAAAAAAAGGATATTAACGGTTGTAATGAGACGATTATCATACCTGCCTATAACATAGAAGTGACCCTTACAGAAGGAGATAACCTGGTAGAGTTTACCCCGGATAAGAGTGGGACAGTAGCTTATTCCTGCTGGATGGGAATGATTCGTTCAAGCATAAGAGTAGTTGATGACATAAAAGATAAGACAGCTGTTACAGCGGCAGATGATACTGCCGGCCAGGATACAGCTTCAGGAGACAGTGACAATGGAGCGGGAGGCAGCAGTGGTTCAACAAGCAGCGGGCTAATCGGGAATAACACCTCCGGAGCCTTAAGCGGCTGTTGTCAGGCACCGCCGGAGGGCTTTGAAGATGGAAAGATTCCTACGGATGATATCGCCGTTGCCAAGGTTGAAGATAATAAACAGGAAGTAACGGTAACAGTAGATAATAACGGCTACTCCCCGGCAGTAGTTGTATTACAAAGAGGCGTAGAAGCCAAGATAAAGTTTGACGGAAAAGAGCTGAACGGCTGTAATTATCTGGTGGTATTTCCTGAATATCAGGGACAGCTGGATCTCACACAGCAGACGGAGACCCCCTGGCTAACCATTACAGAGGATTTTACCTTCCAATGCAGTATGAGTATGCTTCATGGTTACGTGAAGGTGGTAGATGATATAAATAACATAAACCTGGATGAAATCAGAAATGAAATTGATAACTACACACCCAGCGATTCTTCTCTTGGCGGCTGCTGCGGCCCAACGGAGTAACTACGTTTTGAAGCCATTTACATTACACGGATACTGCGTTGCCGTATACAGGCATAGCATACCTGATACTGAGACCGCAAATCCCCATTCCTCCGCCTTTGCCTCAGCGTAAATATCAGGCACTGTTATTAATCAATATCTATGCAATACAGTACTAATCGTTATCCAGGCGAATTCTAATGAAGAGAGGCTAAAAACATCTAGTTCTTTTATGCTCATATAAAACTAAGAATAATGTGGCAGTCTCATAATTCATAAAAGTAAGGAATACACAAAATAAGCGAATATATATACACAAAAAACCGGAAAACTCCTGAAATAAGTGCAGAGTTTTCCGGTTTTTTATTATTGCAAGGCAGTATAAAAGTAGTTATTATAGAATACTTAAAAAATGAAACCCAAAATATATTATTAAATAAAGTACCTACTATCAAATATAAAGCCGCTAGTAAAACACTATTAAATAAAATATTACTATTAAATATAAAGCTACTAAGTAAAATATCATTAAGTAAAGCTATTATATAAAATACATAAAAATACCTAAAATACCATTATAAAGCTACTATTCAACTAACTACTAAAAAAATAATTAAAGATCAAATGTCTTATTAATTCAGGCGAAGAGCGTAAAGCAGAAAGAATGAATGCGCCTATGGAAAGGTATTAGAAGTCCTTTTCTCTGAAATTTTTGTGCTATATTATCAAACAGATTGTCTGAGCGAAGCGAGTTATCTGTTTGATAATATGCCAAGCACAAAAAATTCAGAGAATTAGGACTTCTTATACCTTGGAATTGAAGCATGAGTTCTTACTGCTTTACGCTCTTCGCCGTCATATTGCCAAAACCCTAACCTAACCTCATTTCCACCCCTTTAACTCCTCATCAGTAGACAGCACATAATGCAGTCCCCCCACATGCTGTTGAACCCCTTTGCTGTAATCAATCCCACTGCTACCATAATCATAAGCAAGGGCAACTCTGCTTTTTTCCATTTTGGGATTGGCATGTGGTATCGCCGATAACAAGGACTTGGTATAAGGATGAATCGGATTTGAGAAAATCTCCTCTTTTGTACCGGTTTCCACCATATGACCTAAATGCAATACCCCGATACGGTCTGAGATATACTTAACCATGGATAGGTCATGAGCAATAAACAGATAAGCAGTACCGGTCTGCTGCTGTATATCCTTCATCAGGTTGATTACCTGTGCCTGAATAGAAACATCCAAAGCACTGATGGCTTCGTCTGCTATAATCAGATCCGGATTCATAATCAAGGCTCTGGCAATACCAATACGCTGTCTCTGCCCCCCGGAGAACTGATGGGGGTAACGGTTGGCATGTTCTCTGGACAGACCCACCATATCAAGAATGTGATAAACCTTTTCTTTTCTTTCTTCCAGAGAATGATACATGCGATGAATATCCAACCCCTGGGCTATAATATCAATTACTTTTTTGCGAGGGTTCAGGCAGGCCATAGGGTCTTGAAAAATCATTTGCATCTTCGTTCTTAAGTGTGTGGTTTCTTTGGCAGAGAGTTTACCGGAAATATTCACTCCATTAAACAATACTTCACCTGCCGTTGGTTCATAAAGGCGAATAATGGAGCGCCCGATAGTGGATTTTCCGCTTCCGGACTCACCTACCAGTCCATAGGTCTCACCGGGATTGAGAACAAAGGAAACACCATCCACAGCCTTTACGGTAAATTTGCGGTTGATCCTGAAATGTTGCTTTAGGTCTTTAACGACCAGTAAAGGTTCGGACATTCTAATTCGCCTCCTTTCGCATAGAGTCTATTCTCTGGCGTAATTCCTGAGGCATCTCTAGTTTGGGTGCCTTCTCATGGAGCAGCCAGGTTGAAGCATAATGTGTGTCGCTGACACGAAACATGGGAGGTTCTTTCCTGAAATCAATGTTAAGGGCATAGATATTTCTTGGGGCAAAGGAATCACCTTCAATCTTGTGAAGCAGGTTGGGAGGGCTTCCTGGTATGGTATAGAGCTTGTCGTCCTCACAGTCAAGATCCGGCATGGCAGACAACAGACCCCAGGTATAAGGGTGACGTGGATCATAAAAGATTTCATCCACGGTACCTTTCTCTACGATTTTACCGGCATACATGACAGCTACATAATCAGCCACCTTTGCTACTACACCTAAGTCGTGGGTAATATAAATAACAGAAATACCAGTCTTTTTCTGAATGTCCTTAATCAGTTCCAGTATCTTGGACTGAATGGTGACATCCAGAGCAGTAGTAGGTTCATCACAGATCAGTAATTCAGGATCACAGGAGAGAGCTATGGCAATTACAACTCTTTGGCGCATACCGCCGGAAAGCTGATGGGGATAATTCTTCATGCGCTTTTCGGGATTTGTGATGCCTACCAGTTCCAGGAGGGAGACCGCCTTTTTATAAGCTTCTTTTTTAGATGTCTTATAATGGTATATCATTCCTTCCATAATCTGTGCACCAATGGTCATGGTGGGATTTAACGAAGTCATGGGGTCCTGAAACACCATGGAGATACGTTTGCCGTTGATACGTCTGCGCATTTCTTTTTTGGAGAATTTTAGCAAATCTTCCTGTACTGCTTCTTTCGCCCTATAGTATTTGAATTCGATGCTTCCGCTATCAATCCGTCCGTTGTTGCTTAAAATACCCATAATTGCTTTTACAGTAACGGATTTACCACTGCCGCTTTCACCAACAATGGCGAGAGTCTCCCCTTTATACAGGGAGAGTTTCATGCCCCTGATAACATTGACTTCACCGGCAGAAGTTTTAAAGGTAATAGATAGATCCTTAATGGACAGGACCTTTTCTCTTTTTTCGTTTTCCATCTCCTTACACCTCCTTCATCTTCGGATCAAAGGCATCTCTCAAACCGTCTGCCATAAGATTAAAGCTTAACATAATGATTCCAAGAACGATTACCGGGAAGACAATCATGTAGGGATGAGTGGTAAAGGATTTAAAGGCATCACTGATAAGCGTTCCAAGGGAGGCCAAAGGCTGTGGCACACCAAGTCCTATAAATGCCAGGAAAGCTTCTGTAAATATGGCATTGGGAATGGAGAACATGGACATAACAATCAGCTGACCAAAGATATTGGGGAGTATTTCCTTAAAGATAATAAAGAAATCTCTGGCTCCCAGAGTCTTGGAGGCTAAGATAAATTCCTGTTCCTTGAGCTTTAACACCTGAGCTCTTGCTATCTTACTCATACCAATCCAGCCTGTAATGGCAAGTGCCAGAGTTATTGTTAACAGGCCTGGTCTGAATACCAGAATCAGCAGGGTTACGATTACAAGGGTAGGGATACCGTTAAGTATCTCTGAAAAACGCTGCAGGAACATATCCACCTTACCGCCAAAGTATCCGGAGATAAGACCATATACCATACCAAAGCACATGTCCACTAACACGGCTACCAAAGCAATATAAAGGGAGATTCGTGTCCCCACCCAGGTTCTTGTAAAAATATCGCGGCCAAGCACATCAGTTCCAAACCAGTAATAGACCTTTTCAAGTCCGGTAACGGTGGCACCATCTGCTGCTATGTATTTGTTCTGTTTTACAGTACCGGCAGAAGTATGCATATTCTCAGAGCCGTCCAGTATACCGATTTTCTCAAGCCCCTGTATTCTGGGTGCCAGATTCTGATGGGTGATATTCTGGTCGGAGTAGGTGCGTCCGCTGATAACCGGTCCGGTAACAGCCATTAAAATTACGAATAAGATTCCGATAAGGCCTGCTACGGCTCCTTTGTTCTTCACAAATCGGTTTAAAATATCCTGCCAATAGGACTGGCTGGCGTAGGTTTCGTCTACTCTTGAGATTTTCTCGCTGCCAAAGAGTTCGAAATCATCGGGTAAAAATTCTGTATCTATTTTGGTATTATTCATTGCTACCTCCCTTAGCCAGTCTGATTCTGGGATCAATTATTCCATAGAGAATATCCACTACAAGCATTATGCCAATATACATTAAACTATAGATAAAGGTAAGTGCCACAACGACATTGTAGTCATTGGATTGTATGGCGGATACAAGAAGGCTTCCGATACCTGGAATTGAAAAAAGCTTTTCTATAACCAAGCTTCCGGTCATAAGACCCACTACCAGAGGGGCTAATACTGTTATGATAGGAATGAGTCCGTTTCGAAGGGCATGTTTAAAGATCAGTCTGAAACTGTTAATACCCTTGCTCTCAGCTAACAGCATATAATCAGAACCAAGGACCTCCAGCATTTCGGTTCTGGTGAATCTGGCAACGGTGGCAATGGTAAACATGCAAAGGGAAATCGTTGGCAGTACGGAGGATTTAAACGGCATTTCCGCCTGATACAAAAGAGGGAACCATTTTAAACGAAAGCCCAGGCTGTATATTAAAGCCATTGCAAATACGTAAGAAGGAAGACTTACACCAAGTACAGAGATAACCGTAGTAATGGTATCAAAGATGGTGTTGTGTTTTATGGCAGCAATTAGGCCGAGCACCAAACCCACAGCCGTACCGATAAGTATTGCCTGACCGCCCAGTCTTAAGGAAATGGGAAGTCTGGTCTCTAGAAGGGAGGTTATGGGGGTGTTTTTTGAAATAGTATAGGATACTCCGAAATCGCCGGAAAGCATTGCTTTGATATAATTTATAAAGCGAACCAGCATCGGCTTATCCAGACCGTATTTTTTATTTAGCATTGTCTTTTGTGCGGCATTTAATTTCTCGTCATTAAAAGGTGAACCGGGCATAAATTCGAGCATTAAGAACAATATCAGTAATATAACCAATAAAGTAACAACGGATATGGCAACCCTTTTTATTATATATTTTTTCACGATACCTACTCTCCTTAGCATATAGAATGCATAAATGACGCTGCCACGGGTGATATAACACACCTGACAGCGCCATATAAATATATGGAGTTCAATTAGTAATTCAAAGTAGTCCGATTTACCATACTGCTTCCTGCATTTTCAAGAAATGCAATTACAGCTTATAGAACAGTCCTTATTTCTTGGTGGTGTTTTTGAAAACACGGTTAATGCCTACGGAGTGGAACTCAATACCTTCAACACCACTCTTATATAATACGGCATCACCTTTCTGATAGATAGGGAAGATTACGGCATCATCCATAACAATGCCTTCGGCTTTTTTAAGTGCTTCCCATCTTGCAGTGGGGTCTAAGGCAAGCTCGCCTTTCTTGGCAGAATCAATAATGGAATCGTATTCGGTATTGGACCAGAAACCATAGTTGTTCGGGCTTCCGGTAATCCACATGTCAAGGTAGGTCATAGGATCGGAATAGTCAGGACCCCAGCGTGTAAGGCCAAGCTCAAAATCACCGGACTGCATTCTTTCCACACGGTTTTTCTTAGGCATTGTCTCGATGGTAACAGTGATACCGGGTAAAGTCGTCTGAATTTCCTGCTGGATAAACTGTGCTACATTTTGTGCGGATTCCGTATCTTCAACTACCATGGAATATTTGTATTCACTTACACCAAGTTCCGCTTTTGCAGCTTCCCAGTATTCCAGAGCTTTTACTTTGTCTGTTGTAGGGTAGGTGCCGGCGGTTTCGCGGAAATCCTTGCCGTCAGGACCTGTAGCAAGAAGGGTTGGAACAGCGAAATCAGCTACAATGGAACCATCCTTTAAGATGTTGTTCACAATTGCTGCTTTGTCATAGGCTAAAGATAATGCCTTACGAAGATTTAGGTTCTCAAGTCCTGCAACCTTCTGGTTGGGAGAGATATACCATAAATATCCGGCCATAATGCTGTGGAATTCAGGGTCAGCCTGGAACTGTTCCACCTGTTCACCGGAAAGTGTCACAACGTCCAGGTCACCGTTCTGATAGGATAATACAGCTGTTTGGGAATCTTTGATAACCTGATACTGGATTCCGTCTAAGGATACTTTGTCGGCATCCCAGTAATCAGGGTTCTTAACTAAGGTAATTGTTGTCGCAGCAGGCTCATAAGCGGTAAGCTTAAAGGCACCGTTGCTTAATATCGTATCAGGAGAAGTGGCATAGCTGTCACCTGCCTGCGTAAAAAATTCTTCGTTAACAGGTAAGAAGGAAGGGAAAGCAAGTAAAGATTCGAAGAAAGGAACCGGGACATCCAGCTGAACCTCCAGGGTCTTATCATCTTTTGCGGTCACACCCAGCTCTTCAATACCCTTTTCTCCTGCGATAATAGCAGAAGCATTTTTGATATTTGCAATTTCAGCAATGAAAGAATATTCACTTGCTACGGTAGGATCTACCAGTCTTCTCCAGGAGAATACAAAGTCTTTGGCAGTAACGGGTGTACCGTTGGACCATTTCGCATCTTTTAAGGTGAAGGTATATGTAAGGCCATCATCGCTTTTCTGTACGCCTTCTGCAATGGCCAGCACCGGAAGTCCGGAAGCATCAATGGTGTAGAGCCCCTCTGTCACATCCGCCAATACTTCAAAGGATGTACCGTCTGTTGCAATCTGGGGATCCAGGGAAGCAACCTCTACATCAAATTGTACATTTAATACATTACCGCCGGCAGCTGTATCTGTGCCGGTCTCGCCTGTTCCCTCTGTTGCAGCAGGCGTGTCTGTTGCGGCACTGTCTGATCCCGTATTGGTATTCTTGCCGCCGCAGGCAGCTAAGGATAATACCAGAATAACGGAGAAGAGTAATGCCATTAATCTTTTTGCTTTTTTCACAAATGTTCCTCCTTTTATGAGAGACAAAAAAAGCCGCAAAAAGGAAGAATCCCTTTGCGACTTCATCGTCTCATCGTTATTATAGAACTAATTATATTACAAGAAGTATATTTGTCAACAACTTTGTAAAAAGTGGTAAATTGTATATATGTACTTAAAAAAGTACGATTAATGTCTGATACAATAAAAAACAATTATTAGCAGTAAATAGGCTTATTTGCTAAAATTGTTTTTAAGTATACATACATAATGAATATTTATAATGAGTAACAGGAAATAAATTTATTTTAATATTCAGAAAAACATCCCATTTATTTTGTTAGAAAGCTCATTTAATACGAGACATTTCTTGTCTTATTTGAATGTGCTTCCTTAAATAAGACAAATATTATAGTTCAAAAGACAGAGATAATAGTAGTTACATATTCCAGGTAGAAAAAGGCTGTAAGATTTACATACCACACGTATACGAACTCTTCTGAGGAGATAGTATATATTAACAGGAAAAAATATCTATCTGCCATCTTATTCGGTATCAGAGAATTCGGTCTGTGGGTAAGATAATCCTACAGCTTTTTTATTAACCATATAGGTTGAGGGGTATACTTATTCCACATTTAGAAGGTCTGCCTGTATGGTGCTGATTTATTGGAAATCAGCCAGTATCTTTCCGTTTAAATCGGCTACATACCATTTTATGCTGATTACTTTTCCACGCCATCCATAATCAGGATCATTGTAATCAGTGCACTCAACAGGAATCAGCAAATATTTGCCTAAGGCAGTGATTCCGGCAGAGTAGTCAAACTTGCTGTCGGGAGTATAAGCTATTTTGATGAAATCAGTTACCAGATTCTTATTATTTGTTCCTGATGTAAAACGAGATAACGTTATATATTTCTTTTCATCCAGTTTTATCCGGTAGCTATATTTGTTTACAATTGTGACAGTACCAGGATAATTAATGTTAGAGGATGTTAATTTGTTCGTGTTTACGTTATAAGTGTAATACACAGAATAATTACCCAGCTCATCAAAATAGATCTTATCAGTGCTATAGGTCAGAAAATCGGTAGTCATATTATCATGGATAATACTGGTGGTCTTTTCTGTATTGCTATATTTTACAAGGGTTCCGTACCAGAAGTTGCCGCTGCCCTGGTAGGTTCCAAACTGGTAATAGAGGTTTCCTTTAATTGATATAATGTCAGAGATAATAGGGGATTGATCGCTAACCTGCTCCGCTTTAAGGGAAGAGAGTACCGTGGGTTTGGTATTGCCGCTTTTTAAGGACAACAGCTGAATCTTTGATGTTGCCTCTTTGTATTGTCCAAAATAAAGGGTTGTGCCTATGCTTTTTATAAAGTCAAAACTGCTGTTACCGGTGTATAGCAGGACAGACTTCTTATCGGCATGTGATTTCATATAAAGCAGTTTTTTGGTATCTTTTTCTACAAGGTAGTAAATACCCTTCTTATCTGCATACAATACGGTCCCCTTGCTTACAGTCTGCTGGTTCTCCCCCTTTACAGAGATGGAATAGGTAGTATATTCTATACTGTCTGTCTCATTGCTGGTATAGTAAAGAACATTATTATAAACTACCATGGAACGGAAACCGTTGTCGGAGGAGACGATTTTGTTCTTATCTCCGGTAACAGGATTGAAACGATAGATATCGTAGCTGTAGCTGTCTTTGGAGTCTTGCAGGGTTTGGATATAGTAGATATAACCATTGTCCTCCAGCATGGTAAGATAACTATAAACGATACCAGTTGTTCCGGGTTCCGCCTGTACAGTACCGGTGTTAAACACTGCTGTCAATAGCAGCAGGGAAAGCATAAAGCATATTATTCTTCTGAGCTTCATTGATTTCATAGACTTATCTCTTTTCTTTACATTTTTGGTTGGCTTGCCGCTACAGCTCTTGGAATTAGGATTAGATAATCGGATACATTCCCAATGAACCAAGCAGATGCTTTCAGTTATAAGTTTCTTCTGTCTAAATTATACTCCTTACATGCTACTTATACAACAAGAGGAGATGTAAACATTAAGCTTCTTTTTAGAGACGAATGAGAGTAGCGGTATAAAAAGACGTAGAGAATGATAACAGGGAGGATTCAAAGAATCCTCCCTGTTATCATCTGTTGTCAGTAACTATTATTTTACGTCGTTAACGGATCTCTTTACATAGGTGGTATGAAGTACTTCATGAGCCTTATGGCTGCCGGGTTTACCAAAATACTCTGCATAAAGCTGCTTGATTGCAGGGTTTGTATGAGACTTGCGATAAGGCATGGAGCTGTCCAGGTCATATAATACCTTGGCACGAAGTGCTCTGATATCATTAAAGTTACGGATATTAGCCGGTACCTGAGGCATTCCGCCGCCGTTTACACAACCACCGGGGCATCCCATAATCTCTATGAAGTGATATTCTGCTTCGCCGTTCTTTACTTTTGTAAGAAGCTCTTTGGCATTGGTTAAGCCGGAGGCAACTGCCACCTTAACATCCATACCGGCAACATTATAGGTTGCTTCTTTAATGCCTGTTACACCTCTTACTTCTTTGAAATCAAGGCTCTGTAATTCTTCACCGGTTAATTCCTCTACTGCGGTACGAAGAGCTGCCTCCATAACACCGCCGGTAGCACCAAAGATTACGCCGGCACCGGAAGACATCCCAAGAGGAGAATCAAATTCTTCATCGGGAAGAGAAAGGAAATTGATGCCGGAGCGATTGATCATTCTGGCAAGCTCTCTTACAGTCAGAGCAATATCCACATCCGCTACACCGGAAGCATCCTGATCTTCTCTACCAATCTCAAATTTCTTTGCGGTACAGGGCATGATGCTGACCATAACGATATCTTTGGGATCAATGCCCATCTTCTCTGCATAATAGGTCTTAGCGGTAGCACCGAACATCTGCTGAGGGGACTTGCAGCTGGAGAGATTCTCTGTCATATCAGGGAAATAATGCTCACAGTATTTAACCCAGCCCGGAGAGCAGGAAGTGATTAAAGGCAGAACTCCGCCGTTTTGTACGCGGTCAAGGAATTCATGGGCTTCTTCCATTATGGTTAAATCAGCAGCAAAGTCTGTATCGAATACTTTGGCAAAGCCAAGTCTTCTAAGAGCAGAAACCATCTTTCCTTCTACGTTGGTACCGATGGGAAGACCGAATTCTTCGCCAAGTCCCGCACGAACGGAAGGAGCTGTCTGAACAATTACATGTTTGCTGGAGTCAGCAATCGCTGCAAATACTTCATCGGTATAATCCTTCTCGGACAGGGCACCGGTAGGACATACAGCGATACACTGACCACAGGACACACAACTGGTGTCGCCTAAGCCCATATCAAAAGGGGAGGCAATATTGGTCTTAAAACCACGGTCATTGGCACCGATTACACCTACGCTTTGTACCTTGTCACACACCGCGGAACAGCGTCTGCAGAGGATACATTTGTTATTGTCGCGGTACATATGTGCAGCGGAGTAATCTATCTCATACTCTATATTTTCGCCGTCATAATGGCCTTCTTTCTCAACTTTTAAATCCTTGCTTAATTTCTGAAGCTCGCAATCACCGCTTCTTACGCAGGATAAACATTTTCTGTCATGAGTGGAAAGGATTAATTCCAGTGTCTTTCTTCTGGAGTTTAATACTCTTGGAGTGTTGGTCCACACTTCCATCCCTTCATTTACGGGATAAACGCAGGATGCAACAAGGCTTCTGGCTCCTTTTACTTCCACGACGCAGATACGGCAGGCTCCGATTTCATTTATTTCCTTTAAGTAGCAAAGGGTAGGAATTTCAATATGTGCCAGCTTTGCTGCTTCTAAAATAGTGGAGCCCATAGGTACAGCCATTTCTGTACCGTTTAACTTTATATTAACGGTTTCCATCTTTTTCCTCCATTCTTGCACATGCATTTTGTGCATCTGTATTTGTGCCGAGGATTTCACAGGCACAAATTTGTGGTTGAAAATGCATTTCTTTCAACCTAAACCTCCTCCTATAATCTTATGAACAGGTTTACTGTTTGGATATAGCACCAAAACGGCATTTTTCCATACATGCGCCGCATTTGATACACTTGCTCTGGTGGATTAAATGAATTTCCTTTACCTTACCTTCAATTGCTCCATTCGGGCATACTCTTGCACATAAAGTACAGCCCTTGCACTTATCAGCATCGATAACATAGGAAAGGAGTGCTTTACATACACCGGAAGGACATTTTTTATCCACAACATGAGAAATATATTCATCCTTGAAGTATTTAAGGGTGGAAAGGACAGGGTTTGGTGCCGTCTGGCCCAGACCGCAAAGGGAATTATCCTTAATGTGATAGCAGAGTTCCTCCAGGGTATCCAGGTCTTCCAGGGTTCCCTGGCCCTTTGTGATTTTCTCTAAAATTTCATAAAGACGTTTGGTACCAATACGGCAGGGAGTACATTTACCACAGGATTCCTCAACGGTAAACTCTAAGAAGAATTTGGCAATGTCAACCATACAATTGTCTTCATCCATAACGATAAGACCGCCGGAGCCCATCATGGAACCGATATTTATAAGGTTATCATAATCAATGGGAATGTCATAGTGCTCGATCGGAATACATCCACCGGAAGGACCGCCGGTTTGTGCTGCCTTGAATTTCTTGCCATTGGGGATACCGCCGCCGATTTCTTCTACAACTTCTCTTAAGGTTGTACCCATAGGGATTTCCACAAGACCAGTGTTTTTAATCTTACCGCCAAGAGCGAATACCTTGGTGCCCTTGGATTTCTCAGTACCCATATCGGCAAACCACTTGGGTCCGTTTAATATGATCTGAGGTATATTTGCATAGGTTTCTACGTTATTTAATATTGTAGGTTTACCAAATAAACCTTTCTGTGCAGGGAAAGGAGGTCTGGGACGAGGTTCACCTCTGTTACCTTCGATGGAGGTCATAAGAGCGGTTTCCTCACCACAAACAAAAGCGCCGGCACCAAGTCTTAAGCCAATATCAAAGTTAAAGCCGGTTCCAAAGATATCCTCACCGAGCATTCCGTATTCTCTTGCCTGTTTAAGAGCAATTTCAAGACGGTCTACTGCAATGGGATATTCTGCACGAACATAGATATAGCCCTGTGTCGCACCGATAGCATAACCTGCAATAGCCATTGCCTCAAATACTACGTGGGGGTCACCTTCTAGAACGGAACGGTCCATAAAGGCACCCGGGTCACCTTCATCAGCATTACAGCAGACATATTTCTGGTCTGCATCATTGCCTTTGGCAAGCTTCCATTTTAAGCCTGTAGGGAAACCGCCGCCGCCTCTGCCGCGAAGACCGCTGTCTAAGAGGGTTTGTATAACATCATCGGGAGTATACTCGGTAAGTACCTTACCAAGAGCAGAATATCCGCCATTTCCGATGTATTCTTCAATATTCTCAGGATTGATGACACCGCAGTTACGAAGTGCGATACGATGCTGCTTCTTATAGAAGTCGGTTTCATTTAAGGATTTAATGCCATCGTCAGTAACTGTTTCTGTATATAAAAGACGGGTAACGGGTCTTCCTTTTAATAAATGCTCGGTTACGATTTCCGAAATATCCTCTTCTTTTACCATGGAATAGAAGCAGGCATCGGGATAAACAATCATAATGGGTCCCAGCGCACAAAGTCCGTGACAACCGGTCTGAACCACGGAAACTTCCTTCTCCAGACCGTTTTTCTCTATTTCAGACTGCAGGGTTTCGATAATCTTAACACTTCCGGAGGAAGTACATCCGGTACCGCCGCATACTAATACGTGTGAACGAAACATGTCTTATATCCTCCCTTCAGAGCTGATGGTGTATTTGTCAACGACTTTACCGCCTAAAAGGTGCTGTTCAAGAACCTCCAGTGCTTTCTCCGGTGTCATCTTTACATAGGTTACTTTTTCTTTACCGGGTGCAAATACTTCTACAATAGGTTCATATTGGCACAGTCCTATACAACCGGTCTGTACAACAGCTATATTTGTAAGGTTTTTTTCCTGAACGGCATTGGAAAGAGCAGTGAGAACCGGTCTTGCACCACTGGCAATACCGCAGGTCGCCATACCTACCACTACTCTGGTCTGGCTGGCAGTTTCGGAACGCAGACCGATCTGGCCTTGCATTTTTTCTCTGATAGCCTGTAACTCTTCAAGAGTTTTCATAAGATATCCTCCTTATTTATATTGAGAACTGTATAAATCCAATGTTTGAGACTTTGTTAAAAAGTTATCAAACTTGGATGCGTATATCTTTTAGTATCTATATCGAAACGGATGTATTAAAATGCTGCTAAAAGTAAATACCTTCATTTGCTTCTTCATGATTCTCCATAAGAAAATTTTTTAAGAATACTGTTACCTCAGGATTGTTTAGAGGAACATTGTGAAGTAGGGAGCGCATTTCTCTGGTATCCAGTACAAAACTCTTATCGTCCACGCGGTAGGTATAGACAAAGTCTATAGACGGGTGGAAGGTAATCAGACTGTAAAGGGTACTGTTCATATCGCCAAGAGGCATTCGGTCAATGTGGGTTAGCTGAAAGGAAGCATAAACTTTCGTTCCTTTACCAGGCTCTGATTCCATATGAAAATCTCCTCCGCAGCTTAAGGCTGCCTGTTTGAAGAAGGGAATTCCCAGGCCTACTTTTCTGGTAGTCCTTGTTGTATAGAAGGGATCCTGTGCTTTGACTGCTTCTTCCTCTGTCATACCGCAGCCGTTATCCTTTATCTCAACCTGTAAAAGGTTTAAGGACTGAGCTATCTGTACGGTTATTTCAATGAGAGTGGCATGAGCACTTACCGAATTCTGTGCAATATCTAATATGTTTAACGAGATTTCAGTCATCATGGATTGAATTACTCATATTTTGTAAGTATATCCTTAACATCGTCTACCGTAAGTCTGCCGTATACATCATCATTTACTGTAAGTACGGGAGCAAGACCGCAGGCACCGATACAGCGACAGGCATCTAAGGAGAATTTGCCGTCAGGTGTACATTCCCCACCCTCTATATGAAGCAGCTCGGCTAACTTGTTGAAAATATCACCGGAGCCCTTAACATAACAGGCAGTACCTAAACATACGGAAATTTTGTATTTTCCTTTGGGATTTAAAGAAAACTGGGAATAGAAAGTAGCTACACCATATATTTTTTCAAGCGGGATATCCATCTCGTTTGATATAATGGTCTGAACTTCTATAGGAAGATAGCCGTAAATACTCTGTGCTTCCTGCAGAATGGGCATTAGGGCACCTTTGTCATCTTTATACTTATTAATGACTTTGAGAAGCTCCGCTTCCTGCTCTTTTGAGCCGGCGAACGGGACTGTTTTTTTCTGGGAACTCATTCTTTAACCTCCTTGATTTTGTGGCTGTTTGTACGTTACCTGTCGAAATATTTCAAAATTTTTATTCGACAAACAACATCAGTATAACATGTTATTGATAAAAAATCCACAGATATATTAAAATTAACAATTGTAACAAATGGAAAACAGAGAATATTAAGCTATTAATGCAAAAATGATAGAAGTTGAAAAAAAACACCGTCAATGTTATACTGTGTGTAAATTTATAGACTATTGAATTGTATAAATTGTACATACAAATGAAAGAGTTCTAAAAAGAAAACCGAAAAAAGTGTTAGAATTAACAAACAATAAACAGCTCGAATTTTACGATTCATTTGGGCAGTTTCACAAGTAAAAGGAATGGAGTCAGAGAGAAATGTTTTTTATTTCACAATAGGATTATTTAAGGGTATCTGTAATTAAAAACACAGGCTATGAGAAAGGTTTGGTTTATTATGACAATTCATGATGTAATGGATATACTTGGTGCCAGGCTCGTCTGGGGAGAGAAATATCTGGAACGAGAGGTTCATACTGCCTGCGGTGCAGATATGATGAGTGATGTCCTGGCCTTCGTAAAGGATCAGTCCGTGCTGCTTACAGGTCTTTGTAATTCACAGGTTATAAGGACTGCCGAGATGATGGATATTATCTGTATCGTCTTTGTGCGGGGCAAGGTACCGGACGAGATGATGACAGAACTGGCAATGGAAAGCCATATTGTGCTGCTTGCTACAGATAAGCAGATGTTTCCTGCCTGCGGTATGCTCTATGAAAGAGGATTAAGGGGAGGTGCTGCTCATTGAGTAAGAATATACAGCTTAACTATCAGGTATCAGCTGAGGACTTTACAAGAGCAGGAGAAGCCTCCAGTGATGTGAAATCCAAGTTAAAGCAGATGGGGGTAAATCCTGAGATTATTAGAAAAGTCGCTATAGCCATGTATGAAGGGGAGATAAATATGGTTATTCATGCACAGGGTGGAGCAATTCAGGTGACGTTATCCCCGGAGGAAGTACATATGGTGTTAAAGGATAAGGGGCCAGGTATACCGGATATCGAGCTTGCCATGCAGGCAGGTTACTCTACAGCCCCCGATAAGGTAAGATCTCTGGGGTTTGGTGCCGGTATGGGACTGCCCAATATGAAGAAGTATTCTGACGTGATGAATATCGAGACAGAACTTGGAATAGGTACTACGGTAACAATGACGGTTAAAATACAGTAATAGGTAATGGGGTGTTTCAGTTTAAACTGTCTGTTTGAGCAGTATCCCTGGCAAGCCGGGGGTATATATGGGGGTTCGTATGGATAAATTTTTTACTGCTGTTCGTCTGCAGGAGGACTTGTGCAAGGGATGCATTAACTGTATCAAAAGGTGTCCGACTCAGGCTATCCGGGTTCGAAAGGGAAAGGCTGTTATTACAAAGGAATTCTGTATTGACTGCGGGGAGTGCATAAGAATCTGCCCTCATCATGCAAAGCTGGCGGTATATGATCCCTTGAGTATATTAGAAGATTATGAGTATACCGTGGCTTTACCAGCACCTGCACTATACGGTCAGTTCAATAATCTGGAGGATGTTAATATTGTATTGACGGCACTCAAAAAATTTGGCTTTCATGACGTATATGAGGTCAGTGGGGCTGCTGAGCTGGTATCGGAATTATCCAGAAAGTACCTGGAGGAACAGGAACAAAAGATGCCCTTTATCAGTACCGCCTGTCCTTCTGTGGTGCGTTTGATCCGGGTGCGTTTCCCAGGATTGCTGGAACATCTGCTGCCCATAAAGGCGCCAGTTGACCTGGCAGCGGCACTGGCAAGGGAAAAAGCGGTAAAGGAAACCGGGCTTCCGGCAGAGAAGATAGGAATTATCTTTATCAGCCCCTGTCCGGCAAAGGTCAGTGCGGTCAAGAACCCTCTGGGATACAGTAAGAGTGAGGTGGACGGGGTAATTGCCATAAAAGATATCTATCCAAGGCTTATTAGCCTTATGAAAGAAGTGGAGGAGAAGCAGCAGATCGAAAATCTTGCCATATCTGGTAAAATCGGCATCAGCTGGGGCGGAACAGGCGGAGAAGCCGGAGGACTTCTTACGGATAATTACCTGGCAGCAGATGGAATTGAGAATGTTATCAGAGTACTGGAGGATCTGGAGGATCAGAAAATTTCCTCTCTTGAATTTATAGAATTAAATGCCTGTAACGGTGGCTGCGTGGGAGGTGTGCTTACCGTTGAGAATCCCTTTGTGGCAAAGGTAAAATTAATCCGGCTGCGAAAATATATGCCGGTTGCCTGTAATCATCTGGATGGCAGTGAGGTAAAGCACTGGGAGTGGAATCGTGAAGTTAACTATGAACCGGTATTTAAATTAAGCGAAGACCTGCAGGAGAGCATTACTATGCTTGCGAAGGTAGAAGAGCTTTGCGAGAAATTCCCTGGTCTTGACTGTGGTTCCTGTGGGGCACCTACCTGCAAGGCACTGGCAGAGGATGTGGTTAGAGGTGTTGCCGGAGAGCAGGATTGTATTCACATTTTAAGGCAGTATATTCACAGGCTGTCTGACGAAATCAGCAAGTTTGATAACTGATACTGCAGGATAATGCTTCATATCATATTGTGCAGGAGTGTTGATAAACATGAAACACATTCTATAGATGTAACAAGAAAGAGTGGTGTAAATGCAAAAAGAAATTGACGAAATCATAAAACCTTATAAAAAAAATTATATCCGTGAAATGAGAAAAAGCATAGGACATAACCCTGTAATGGTTCCCGCCTGCGGCGTTATCATCGAGAACAAGGAAGGTCAGATTTTACTGCAGCAGCGAAGTGATAACGGTAAATGGGGATTGCCGGGCGGTGGGATGGAGATGGGAGAGACCTTTCTTGAAACCGCCAGACGGGAGGTATATGAAGAGGTAGGAATTATAGTGGAGAATCTGGAGCTCTTTGGCATATATTCCGGCGATGACAGGTATATTGTATATCCTAATCAGGATATCTGCTGGGTGACAAGTACCATATTTAAAACCACTGAGTACAAGGGTGAAATCCTGCAGGAAACAGAAGAAACGTTAGGTCACAGATTTTTTAGCGGAGATAACCTGCCAGAGAATATAAATAATTATGACCGCAAGTGTATTGAAGACTGGAAGAGAAATAATTCCGGGATTATTATTAATTAGAAAAGAAAGGAAAAGGTAACATCATGACAGTAGGAGAGATTCTTCATAAGGAGATATTCGAAATAATTAATCCTGGCAATGACCTTGAGAGAGAGCTTAAAGGTGTATATTGCTGTGATCTCTTAAGTGTAGCTATGGGAAAAGCTTTTTCAGGGGCGGTCTGGATTACGGTAATGGCCAATGTAAATACCCTGGCAGTTGCGTCTTTGACAGAGGTTGCCTGTATTGTTCTGGCAGAGGGGATAATGCCCGATGAACAGACAGCTCTAAAAGCTAAGGAACAGGGAATAACTCTCCTGGCGGTTAATAAGCCTGTATTTGAGACCTCTCTGCTGGTTCATGAACTGATTCATGTATAAGGTCTCTTATGATCTGCATATTCATTCCTGCTTATCCCCCTGCGGTGATGAAGATATGACACCTGGAAATATAGTTGGAATGGCTGCCATAAAAGAACTGAATGTCATAGCTCTTACAGATCATAACAGCAGCAGAAACTGCCCTCCTTTTCTAAAACATGCGGAGTGTTTTGGAATTATTGCTATTCCGGGAATGGAGCTCTGTACCAGAGAAGAAGTACATGTTCTATGTCTTTTTGAGGAGCTGCAGGGAGCATTGGAGTTTGACACCTTTGTATATGAAAAGCTTTTTAAGGTTCACAACAATGAAGAAATATTTGGAAGGCAATTGTTGATCAATGAAAGGGATGAAGTCTCCGGAAAAGAAGAATATCTGCTCGTCAATGCAGCAGATATCGGATTTGATGAGGTTTATGAACTTGTGAAAACCTATGAGGGGATAATGATACCGGCCCATATTGATAAGAGCTCCAATAGTCTCTTATCAAATCTTGGATTTATCCCGCCTGATTCCCGGTTTACCTGCGCAGAAGCTACCTGTAAAGAGGCCGTAAGTATAAGTGGCTTAAGTCCTGCAAAAGCAGCTGGTTTCTCCAAAGAGGAGGAAGCAATGGCAGAATTAAAAAGGAAGAATCCTTATTTGCAGAATTGCCGGATCATTAATAATTCCGATGCTCATTATCTGGAGCACATTCATGAGCCGGTTCATTTCCTTCAAATTGAGGAAATGAACAGAAAAGGAATATTAAAGGCTCTGGTTAACCCTTAATTATTTCGTATGCATGGAGAATTCCAGTTCCTTATATGAATCAAGATTCTCATGAATGTCACGATTGTCTGCTTTATGGAACAATTTGTCACGGTTTACAGTTGCAGCTCTTCCAGTCAGGACACTTCCGGGGCCGTTCTGACAGCCGCCTTCACATACCATACCCTCAAGGAAATCCTCCGGTAACTTACCTGCTTTTAACAGGGTCAGGGCTTTCTTACATTCAGCAGCACCGTTGCATTGCTTTACCGTGATGTCGGTATTTTCCTGTTTCTCTTTTAAAGACTGTAATACAGAAGCGGTAACGCCGCCTGCTATACAGAATTTCTTTCCATAGATACTTCCCTGCTGAAGGGTATCGGCGGCTGCCTCAGGCTTCACTTCTTTTGCACGGAACATGGCATAAAGTTCATCTAAGGTAAGGGCGTAATCTGCACCTTGCAGCGCTACCGTATCAAGTACTTCGCCTTTTTTGGCAATGCAGGGCCCAATAAATACACAGACAGCATCGGGGTAAAGAGCCTTAATAAGTCTTGCAGTAGCAGTCATGGGGGATACAGTGGTGGACATATTTTCTACCAGCTGAGGGTAATGTCTGCGTATCATCTTAACAAAGGCAGGACAGCAGGAGGTAGTCATCTTCTTACCCTCCTTGTAGCCTTCTGCCCATTCTTCACTTTCACTGGCAGCCACAAAATCTGCACCTAAGGCTACTTCATACAGACCGGCAAAACCTAGACCTTTAATGGCTTCCACCATGGAAGAGAAGGTGATATCTGCTCCGAACTGACCTTCCCAGGCTGGTGCCAGCATGGCATAAACAGGACGGGGGGACTGAAGCAACAGATCGATTACGTCTGTCATAAAGGAGCGGTCTGAAATTGCGCCAAAGGGACAGTTCTTGATACAGGAACCGCAGTCAATGCAGCGTTCTTCGTTAATTACGACGATATTATTCTCATCCATTGTAATGGCATCAACCGGACAGCTCTTCTTACAGGGACGCATCAGATCTGCAATGGCATTATAGGGACAGGCCTGAGAACATTTGGTACATTCCTTGCATTTGGCAGGGTCGATATAAGCTCTGTCACGGAGCATGGAGATGGCTCCAAAATTACAGGCAGCCTGACAGCGTTTGCCCACACATTTCTGACAGTTATCTGTTACTACAAAGCGTGTAATAGGACATCCTTCACAGGCTGAATTGATGACCTGAACGATATTCTTATTATCTTTTCCGGCAGAGGGGGATTTTCCTTCGGCAAGACGAATTCTCTGACGGATGATTTCCCTTTCTTTATAGATACAGCAGCGAAAATTAGCCTGAGGGCCAGGGATCAGTTCAAAAGGAAGGGCATCCTTTTTCTCATCCAGCTCGCCTTCAAAACTAAGTTTTGCTACCTGGTACAGGACTTCTTGTTTAATGGCATCAATGTTGTTATCATTACCTAACATAAGACTACTCCTTTTTGAAGTTGGGGTTTGAATAACCGGTAATTGTGATGTTTGGTTATTCGGTTGTGTACGTTTAGAGGTTTCCCGCATTAATAATATTGTATATTGACCTCTTTTCCCAGATTGTTGACCGCTTCTTTCAACTGTTCCACCAGATGCAGGCGGATACTTAAATCAAAGGGGAGGGAAGGATTCTGATGGGCCTCATTCATAGCCTTTCCTACAAAGAGGTTGAGTATTGTGCAGTCCTCGATAATGTATTTGGCGACCAGAGAGCCGCCGTTCTCCTTATCCAGCTCATCAAAGAAGGCTTCACTGATATCACCTTCCCCGTATTGCTTAATCAGAGCCAAAGCTCTGGACAGGGTTAGGACCCCTTCGGTTACCAGATGAATTCCCTCCATGTTGGCGATGGGAGGAAGTGCGGGATCGGTATAGTCCAAAGAGGTGATAAGAGGGCGTTTTAAGATGCGGGAGGCAATATTGGCACTGGTGCCTCCGCAGATGATCTTCTTTCCCTGACTGCCCATAAATTCACGGATTAAATGTCCGTCATTGCCGGGACTGGAAGGCGGACCGGTAAAAAGGTCTACCACTTTTGCACCGGTTATACGTAAAACCGCTACAGTGGTATCATCACCAGGCAGTTGCAGATACAGATCGTCACAGGCTTTGATAAGGGTACCTGCAAGTCTGGAAGCGGAAAGGGTTTCTCTGGCAGACAGAAGGGCAAAGTCCGCGACATTCTGCCAGTTCCAACCGAAATTAAGCAGATTTCCGACACCTGCGTGGATTACGCCATCGCTCATAAGAATAAAGCAATCATTGATGGAAGCGGTAAAACGGCATTCCCTGATTATCTTATTCTCCAGAACACGTTCCGTAAAGGGGAGAGGGAAAAGCTTATTGTCCCTTATCATGATGCAGGAGGGGTTATCAAATTCAGCCAGATAGACCTGACCGTTATGAAATACCTGCAATATACTGAAGGTGGAATAAGCCACCTGCCGGACCTGACAGACCGGCAGGGTTTTTGCTATGGTTTCTATGCAGTCATCAATGGAAGCGCCATTAAGAAACATGGTTCCCAGTATCTTTGAGGTCAGCGTGGCCAGGATATTAGCTTTTACGCCGCTTCCCATGCCATCTGCCAGAATCAGGATATTGGAATCCACTGTCTTTAACAGCTCTACCTTATCACCACATAGTTCTTCTTTAATTTTATTTAAGCTTTTATAAGCTGCATCAATACTAACGTTCATATTTTACCACCCTTTCTGAAAAGCACAAGCATTCTTGTCTAAAGTGGCTGTAAAGTTTTGTTTTTTAAAGTGAACAGCCGGATATTATACAAACCAGCCCGCTAATTATGTGCCCCGGTTATTTTTATTAGGAGACTCCATGCCGTCATAAAGGATGGTATCACGAAGTTTTGTTAAGGTTACTTTGGTTTCAGCCGTGGTCTCACCTAAGAGCCCAGCAATCTGCTGAGCAACTAACATCTGCTTGTCAATTACTTTCTGTGCCATTTCTATGGTATCCATCTTAACCTTGTAAGCCAGCTGGTTCTTTTCTTCTTCCAGGGTGATATCCTGAAGAATGCCAAGAACACCTTTGGGTTTTTCGATGTATACAATATTTTGTATAACCGTTATGCCCGGGTCCTGCAGGGTTACTTTTTTGCCAAAGACAGAGGTTCTGGTCTTGATTACTTCTTCAAATTCAGCAGTTTCCAGCAATTCATATAGATACATCTCAAGGGCTTTTGCTCTGGTAATGCGAAAGCTTCTTTCTGCCGCGCTGTTAAACTCCACGATACGCATATCAGGGTCTGCTATGATCAGGATGTTTGGAGTAGTATCCAGTACGATATTTGCCATGGACTGAGCTTTCTCGTGCATATAGGGAATACACATGGTAAGTTCCGCTTTTCCCTGATATACTGCAATTGCCTTCTCCCTGCAATTACGGTAACCACAGGCACCGCAGTTTAACTCATCTTCTTTTGTGGACTTTCCTATCTTTTTCAGGATTTCTGAAATCTCAGGATCTGTTGGCATGGGATCTTTCGGAGAACGGTCGCAGAATTTCCGGTGAAAGGATATTTCTCCGGCACGTTCATAGAAGTCCTTATCTTTTTGGGGTTCCTTTGGAATGGCTTCTTCCATATCAAGCTTTACCTTAAAGCGTGAAATGGATTCCCGGTTCAGGGCAGAGCCTTTGATACAGCCTCCGCTACAGATATCAGCCTCGATAAAAGACCCGCTTACCTCATCCCGTTCCATGCTCTCAAACAAATCGATGCAGTTCTTCATCCCATGAACATAAAACTTCCGGTATTTATTCGGAGTGTCTGCGGTTGCAACTACGGAGGAGAGGACTCCGCTGCTGATGGGATAGAGACGGTTGACCTTGGGGTCCGGATTATCAAAAGGAGAATCCGGCAGAGTATCCAGCTGAAGCTTCTCCTCATAAAGCCATTGCTCAAACTCGGTAAAATTTATGACCGCATCGATGTAACCATTGGTTCTTGGGTCACCGACTGCTTCTCTCTTCTTTGCGATACACGGACCTAAAAAGACCACCTTGACATCGGTTCCAAGCTGGTGTCTGATTAACTTACCGTGGGCTACCATTGGGGAGTCCACCGGAGCCATATATTTTGTTAAGGAAGGATAATAAATCTCTATAAGGTCATTAACACTAGGGCAGCAGGTAGTTATGATATTGTTCATACTGCCGTCATTCAGCAGCTTCTCATATTCTGCCGTAACGAAAGCGGCACCTTCTGCTGTCTCCCGGACGGAGGTAAAGCCCAACTTTAACAGGGCTGTCACTACCTGCCCCGGGGTTTTATATTTCAGCACGCCAAGATAGGCAGGTGCAAGTGATACCACGGTGGGTATTCCTTCCTTCAGATATCCCTTGACCTTGTCAAGATCACTGATAAGGAATTTGGCATTCTGGGGACAGGCTTCCAGGCAATGTCCGCAGAGAATGCACTTGTCATTCATTATTTGTGCCTGTTCCTGCTTAACGGTTATTGCCTTTACTTCACAGGTTCTTACACATTTATAACAGTTTCTGCACTTTGCTTCCTTAAAACTGATGACATTCATGCTTTAGGCCCCCTAAAACCTCCTGTGTGAAAAATTCCTTGGTATTGCTGGGGGTCAGAGAGAAGGATTTGTCATCCACCTTTACACAGACACCCTTTACACATTCTCCCATGCAGAATGAGCCGGTAAGCTGTACCTGATCTTCTACACCGTGTTCTTTGATAAGTGCTTCCAATGTATGTACAATTTCTCTTGATCCTTTTAAATGACATGAACTACCAATACATATTGTAACCACCATAATAACAACCTCCTTGTAGAGAGGACAATCAGCGTGTTGCTGGATTGTCTGAAATTTAACAATGTATAGAAGTATTCTAGCACTTTATGGGGGGACTGTCAAAGGATAAATTGGGGGTGGTGGGGAACCGGGAGGACTGTTTAAAGGGGCGAGGATTTGTCCTGGTCTCCCACGGTTTATTCGGGCAAGGAACCTATTCCACTAGAAGCTGCTGTAAATGCTTGGGACAAGTCCGGAAAAGCCAAACTCGCGGAGAGACCTGCTGTGGGGCAGGTGGTTTTCTGCCGCTCAGACAGTGGCTTTTCCGGACTTCGGCGCATTTACAGCAGCTTAAGTGTCATTAGGTCCCTTCCCGAGATAAACCTTAGGGAGACCAGGACAAATCCTCTTGTTCTTTGGTGGCAGAAGGTATGGTGTAATACTTGTGGCCAAAGATTTTAAGGCGGATGGATTGATAGAGCTAAATTGTTTTATGGTTGGAGCATTGTTTATGTAAATGTTGCAAGGGTTTATATAAAAGAGGTATAGGTGCTCTATTATAGGAAGAACCTATATAAAATAAGGAAATTGTTTTATTGTTTTATTGGTTTTTGCTAAATGGTGGCTGTTATTTTTAGCTGCAATTACAGCTCTCTTTATAATTAAGCGTTACAAGAAATTTACCAGTTGATTTTACGATGGTAAATTGTAATAATTGTGGTATAATATCCTTATATTTTAAAAGAACAAAGGAGCCCGTATAATGGAACTTATAACAATCCGGGAACTGTACCGGGAAAAAGAGAAGTTTATCGGAAAGGAAATCACTGTAGGCGGCTGGGTCAGGAGTATAAGAGATTCTAAGGCCTTTGGCTTTATCGTGCTTCATGACGGTACCTATTTTGAGACCCTTCAGATTGTATACCATGATACTATGGAGAATTTCGGAGATATTTCCAAGCTTAGTGTTGGATCAGCTCTGATTATTAAAGGTGAGCTGGTAGCTACGCCGGAGGCGAAGCAGCCTTTTGAGATTCAGGCTACTGCCATTGAGATTGAAGGTGCTTCTACTGCGGATTATCCTCTTCAGAAGAAAAGACACAGTCTGGAATTCCTTCGTTCCATTTCTCATTTAAGACCCAGAACCAATACTTTTCAGGCAGTTTTCAGAGTGCGTTCCCTGATTGCCTATGCTATTCATAAATATTTTCAGGACAGGGATTTTGTCTATGTGCACACGCCCTTAATTACCGGCAGTGACGCGGAAGGTGCCGGCGAGATGTTTAAGGTTACTACACTGGATCTTGAGAAAGTACCTCTTACGCCAGAAGGTAAAATTGATTACAAAGAGGATTTCTTTGGAAAAGAGACCAATCTTACAGTAAGCGGTCAGTTAAACGGTGAGACCTATGCCATGGCTTTTCGTAATATCTATACCTTCGGGCCTACTTTCCGTGCTGAAAATTCCAACACCACCCGTCATGCTGCTGAGTTCTGGATGATTGAGCCGGAAATTGCTTTTGCTGATTTAAAGGATGATATGGCGCTGGCAGAAGGTATGATTAAATATGTTATCCGCTATGTTATCGAGAATGCACCGGAAGAGATGAAGTTCTTCAATGATTTTGTGGACAAGGGCTTACTGGACAGGCTTACCCATGTTATGAATGCTGAGTTCGGACATGTGACTTATACAGAAGCCATTGAGCTGCTGGAGAAGAACAACGACAAATTCGAGTACAAGGTTAGCTGGGGTAGTGATCTTCAGACAGAGCATGAGCGTTATCTGACGGAGGAGATCTTTAAGAAACCTGTATTCGTTACAGATTATCCGAAGGATATCAAGGCTTTTTATATGAAGCTTAATGATGATAATAAGACAGTTGCTGCGATGGACTTATTGGTTCCAGGCATCGGAGAGATTATCGGAGGAAGCCAGAGAGAAGACAATTATGACAAACTGGTTGCCAGAATGGACGAACTGGGACTTAAGCAAGAGGATTATGATTTCTACCTGGACTTAAGGAAATACGGTTCAGCGAGACATGCAGGCTTCGGGCTTGGTTTCGAGCGTTGTGTAATGTATCTGACTGGTATGGGAAATATCAGAGACGTTATCCCGTTCCCTCGTACGGTTAACAACTGCGAATTATAATTATAATAATAAGGAGCCTCAACTTATGGCTGTTATCAGGTCATAAGTTGAGGCTCCTTTTCTGCCGGGGAAATGACATACATATCCCTTAACATTCTTTAATTTAATACCTATAGTGATACAGTAATTAGCAGAAAGTATCAGACCTTTGTAGTACTATACGCAGAGGAAAGATTGAATGTTTTCCGGTATATGTATTAATACCGGTTCTTACTCCTCTTAAAGTATCCGTTTTCCGGAAAAATCACATTTTTGTATAAGTTCAACAGGAACAGGAGGCCAAGTCCCAAGATGCCGCAGGATATAACTTCACCTATTCCCACAGTTGCCATCATAACAGGTATTGGCAGAGTCAGTCCATAAGCAAAGCGCAGTACCCATGGGATAATAAGGGTGTTTGAGATAATGGGAGGCAGGGGAACCAGGTATTTGTTGCGTCTTAACAGGTAAGAGCCTGTGGCGCCGATTAAAGTGGCCAGAGTTCCGAAGGTGATATCGAGAATGTCGGCACCCCCTAAGAAATTACCTAAAAGGCAGCCAATAGCTACACCTGGTATGGCTGCAGGTGTAAAATAAGGGAGTATGGTCAGTGCTTCCGCTATTCTTATCTGAATATTGGAAAAGCTGATAGGCTTAAACACAAAGACCAGTACCACATAGATGGCGGCAATAAGCGCAGCCTGTGTGATGAATTGGGTTTTGTTTCTCATATGAAATTCTCCTTTAGTTTTGTTTTACGTGTGGAAGGTCTCGAACACACGGTTTATGAAACATAAGAGAGTGTGCTTTTGCTCCTCTTATGTTTTGCCCATAAAGACCTTGTTTTTAGGGCAGTTGTGACTGTTTTAGTATAGCATGAAAATAAGGGTTGTCAAGCACAGGGGAGAATTTCAATTCAAGTTGTGCTTTTGTTAAATTACTATATTGATTTGCCGGAGGAAAACTACACCTGATAAGGATTGTATTTGCTGCGGATAAGCTTGCTATTTGCCTCAGTTTTTGATAACTTATAAAATAAAGGAGGTGATGATATTAATCCATGGGAAAAGATTCCTTTGTCTATTTATGAAAGCCATATGAAGCTTGATACGGTATATCAACTGCAATGTATGAACGATATCATGAGAGAACAGATTCAGACCTATGATATTGCATCTCTTGCTATTCTTGGGGTAGCAGGAGGAAACGGATTAGAGCACGTGAACCTGAATAAACATCACAAGATTTATGGAATCGATATCAATACAGAGTATCTTAACAGCTGTAAAAGCAGGTATTATGATATGAGGGATAAACTGACGCTCTTAAGCAGGGATTTACTGGACCTGGCGATCGATTTACCGAAAGCGGAACTGGTTATTGCTAATTTATTCTTAGAATATATAGGATTAGATAGATTCATCTTTCAGTTGAAAAAGATGTCACCTGAATATGTATCGGTAGTAATTCAGGTAAATGACGGGGAGGGATTTGTATCTGAATCACCTTATCATAATGCCTTTGATTGTCTTGCATCGGTATATCATGAAATCAACAGTAAAGCTTTAACGGATGCTATGAACGAGATTGATTTTGCACTAATTCTTGACGTCGAAACAGAATTACCCAACAAGAAAAAATTGAAAAGACAGGATTATAAGAAGCAAAATAAAGCTGATGCATAATAAACATGCATCAGCTTTATTTTTTATTTATAGGAAAAGAATTGATTGACATAATATGTAAAAAGAAGATATAATGTTTCTATAATTTGACAATTTGCCATGCTAACGTGTTAAATCAATGTAGTTAAAAAAACAAAAATAAGGGGGACATAACAATGAAAAAAACAACAAGAAATCAATCCAGTAACAAAGTAGGAGTAGGTGGAACCATTGGTTCTGTAGTAGTAAACGCAAGTATTGGAGGAACCATCGGTTCTGTAAAAACAAAAAAATAAATTACTGCATGTCATTATTATCTGCAAGGCGGTTAAGCCCTGAAACGCTGGTCTGTCGTAAGAACTGACAGGTCAAATATAGTTACTTAAAATCTGTTAGCATATGGCCATTTGTTAAATTTTTTGCAGGCTAGTGGGGTTTTTGACTTCATTAACCTGCAATACAAACTAATAAATAATGAGGGAGTACTTGTATGTATCAGAAAAGCAGATATCTTGAGGTGAATAAAAGAGACAGGGATTATCTTGTCTACCATAGGTTATTTGGAAATCTATCAAAGCTTAATGAGAAGGCATATCAAATTCTGGAAAATATATCTGAACAGAATTTGGATAAAGCTGATTTTAAGGATATTAAGAATAAGTTTATTGATAATTATTTTATAGTGGAAGAGAAGGAAGAGGACGAAATATTAAAGGAGGAAATAGCTAACAGAAAGTTAGCCGACGACGGCAGGCTGTTAGTAGGCTTGCAGCTTGTAGTATCTAATTTCTGTAACTTTCATTGTACATACTGTTTTTTAAATGAAGAACACAAACTAAGGGACAACAGTGAAGCAAACCGTCCTTCCGATATGAACTTTGAGGTTGCCAGACAGGCAATTGAGAATATGCTCGAGAATATCAGAAAGAATGGAAATAATTTATTGTCTATCGAATTCTTTGGTGGGGAACCCTTGATGAACTGGAAATTAATCAGGCAGGTGTTTGATGTTTATGGTTCTGGTGAGGAGCTGGGAGTTGAGATATCGTATACCATTACAACCAACGGTTCACTCATTACCGAAGAAATGGCAGAGTATTTTCATAAATTAAAAGTATCTCTTATTATCAGCTATGATTCTCCAAACAGCAGGGAACGTATTAGTAAAAATGGTCTGTTGTTAGATGATATCATGGTTCCGGTATTAAAAATGCTGAAAGCAAAAAAGGTAACGGTAAGCTTTAATTCCGTTATATCAAAATGGACTATCAGTAATTATGATTATAAAGGATTGGTTGATTTCGCTGCTGAACATGGAATTCGTTATTTGGGGCTGATTCTTGATCTGGATGGTGATTTTATAGGAAAAGGCTTTCAGGAAGAGGATATTATTAAACTTTTACTGGATGCCTATGATTATGGAATCCAGAAGGAAATCCAAATAACTGGATACTGGGCAAAAATGTATAGCCAGATTAAAAATGAAGAAGGGACTTTTTTTGAAAAAGGCTACAAGGCATGTCCAGCAACAGGCAGTAAGGTCAGTGTTGAGCCATCCGGAGATATATTTGCCTGTAAATGCTGCCCTAGTAAGATGGGGAGTATTGATCGGCTTACCGATGTATTAAAAGGAGAGAAATACAGAGATTATTTAAATAAAGTCTACAAGAACGGAAATGATTGCAACGGCTGTGAAATACAATCCTTCTGCTCCGGTGTTTGCGTTGGAGCTTTGGAGAAAAAGGGAAGCATGTATGGTAATAACAAGAGTCTGTGCAATGTTTACAAAGCCATAACCAAAGAACTTATCTTAAGAACCGATGACAATGATTTTTCTGATATTATCGAAGTCTGATACAGGAGTTAACCTATGAAGCAGATACAATTATCGAAGTATGTAACGTTTATGGAACGACCAAAGGATATCATAGCCTATCATAGTCAGATTGGGGAGGTCTGTTCCATTGATCCGGCTATCTATGGAATATTGTCCTATTTCTATAAACCTGTTGTTTATAAAGAGTATATGGATATAAAAGAGAATCTGGAGACTGGGATTCCGTTAGAAGAGGTAAAAGAGATTATTGATGAGTTTGCAGAAAAAGGTTTTCTGATCCATGATGGCGTAGATAAGGATTATGTTACGCTGCATACGCAAGAGCGGTTACAAGGCTTGCTGACAGGAGGTCAGATAAAAACCATTCAACTTATTGTCAGCAACAATTGCAATTTTAAATGTAAATATTGTTTTGAACACTCTATCTATAGTTCAGAAGAAAGAAAAGTGTCACAAAATGAAAGCAGTAATAAGGTTATGAGCTGTAAGGATGCCATCGAATATATCAAGCTGGTCCTGCTGCAGGTTAAAAAAGCAGGAAACCGAGACTTACATATACAGTTTTTTGGTGGGGAACCCTTAACCAATAAGGATACCATAAAGGCTGTTCTGGACTACTACGGAGACGGTAGCAAGTATGGTGTAGACTTGTCCTACAGTATTGTGACAAATGGTTCCTTAATCGACTCTGATATAGCAGAATATTTTAACAGATACGGAGTGGCAGTAGTTGTCAGCTTTGACAGTCCAAATAAATCGAATAGGAATATGCTTTCCGGAAAAGACAGCCGCAACCAGATATATAATGCCCTGGAGATTCTTAAAAGTACGAATAATTATGTGGCATTTAATTCTGTTCTGTCAGAGTGCACCTATGAATATTTTGATACCTCTATTATTGACTGTGCATTAGAGTACGGGGTCAGGGAGGTTGGGGTGGTTCTGGATCTTTCACCGGAATTTTATAATAGACCTGTAGCAGAGATTGCGGATAAATTAATTGACCTCTACCGATACGGGAAGAGTAAAAATGTTCCGGTATCCGGTTATTGGATGAGTACCTATCGCAGCATGTTTGAACATTTAGATTTGGCTAAGGGGTTTAAGACCTGTTCCGGTACTGGAAGTCAGCTTAGTATTGAACCAAATGGAAGTATTTTCGCTTGTAAAGGATCTTCCAGATATTATGGAAATATCTATGAACTTAATAAATTGCTTGAGAGTAATACCTACCGGCTTTATGCAGAGAGAAGCTTAAGAAATTCACACAGGTGCAATACCTGTAAACTGGAGGGATTTTGTTCCGGTTTCTGTCTTGGTCCATTGGAGCAGCAGTACAGTGATATTAATTATCTGGTGGAGAACTATTGTGAACTTATGAAAACTGTGATAGAGCGTTTATTATTAGAAGAGGGTGAAATCGATACGTATGAGCTATCATTATAAAGTGGAAAGCAATAAAAAAGCAGTTGTGAGCTTCAATCGTAACTTCTGGATTTTGTTTTGGGGTAAGATTGTATCTCAATTGGGGGAAGGCATTTTTAATATTGCCCTGCCCTGGTACATTTTAAATGCAACAGCATCTGCAACAGCGATGAGTACTTATTATATTATTGGAAATATAACCTGTGGGTTGGTATTGTTTTTATTTGGAAAGATGATAGACAGATGGAAAAAGGAAAAAATAATGTATGCAACAGATTATATACGAGGGATCTATATATTGTTCCTTCTATTTATGGTTATAGTCGATTTACCCTACAAATTCCTCTGGATTTATCTTGGTGCTGTGATTACTTATATCTGTGCGGGATTATTCAATCCGGCTTCCATGAGTATCTTACCTTCCATACTGGAGGAGGAAAAATTAACAAAGGCCAATTCCCTGCTGGCTGTTGTAGATAATACCATAGCCATTCTGGGCCTCGCAGTTGGAGTTGCGGTATACGAGGCGTTGGGAATTCACTTGGTCTTCCTTATAACCGGCGTTGCATATATCATATCAGCCATTACGGAAATGTTCATTCACCCGTCAAGGATGGTTAAATTAGAAAAAGTACTGCAAAAATCAGGAACCCGGGCAGGTATACAATATCTGCTTCAGAATAAAAAGATTTTATTTATCATAGTTTTTGCATTGGTCTGGAACTATATTTATATATCCATTTATTCCATTTATATCCCTTATATGTTTAATGTTGTATTCAAGACAACTTTAGCAGCGGTTGCTGTCATACAAATAGCCATGTCGCTTGGACTGTTACTAGGAGCAGCTCTGGCATTAAAGTTTAATATCAAAGAAAAATTATACAGTAATCTTACGAAGGTTGTTATTATACAATTTCCTGTTTTTTCACTGCTGCCTCTTATTGTTCTTCTGCATGGGACTGTTCTTCCATCTTCCTTTTTTTTAGTGGGGTTCTTTGCTGCTTTATTTTTTATATTAGGAATAACAGTTGCAATGGTTAATGTAAACATAAGTGTAATATTACAGACAGAAACAAAAAGTGAATTTTTGGGAAGAATATATTCACTGAAATCGTTGGGTTCCATGATTTCCATGTCGGCAGGATTGTTTTTAGGAGGAATTATTATTGAAAATATGCCGGTTGTAATAGCCTTTTTGATTAATTCTATCCTGTTTGCCGGTCTTACAGCATTTATGATAAATGAATTCTTAAGAAAACCTGAAGAAATAGAGCAACAAGATAATATAAACTTACAAAAAGCAAAAATCTGAATAGGATACAGGCTGCTGCCAACAGTGAAAGTATATAAACTGTCAGGCAGCAGTTTTTTACCTTCTTTACTAATTTCATATAAATCTTTCCTCATAAATAAAACTATACCTTTTCAACCAGCAGGATTCCAAGTATAATTGAAAGAAATAAAATTTGTCGATCAGCGATGAAATAGAAGGTGGGAGATATTTGCGGCGGCCTCAAATGTGGGTGTTGACTTTAATACTTGGAATCAGCATTCTTATAGCAATTTATTATAAAATGAACCATACAGACGTTTTTGTGGTAAAGGGAACCGTTGATGCAGAAGAATCAATGCCTAGCGGCAGAAAGATCCTTCCACTAAACGGAGAGTGGGAATTCTACTGGGGGCAGCTTCTGGAACCGGAGGACTTTAAAAAGGAAGTGAGGGTTCACTCTTATATGATGGTTCCAGGGAGTTGGAGAAAGGATATCGATGGGAAGAAATATCCGGATTATGGGTATGCTACCTATCGCATTACCCTGACAAAGGTGAATCCTGGGGTGATTTACGGCTTGAAAAAGCAGAGTATTCGAATTGCCAGTAAAATATATGTCAATGGGAAGCTGCTGATACAAAACGGTTCTGTATCAGATTCTGTACGTGGCGAAAATATGGGCAATATGCCCGAAGCAGTGTATTTTCAGTCAGATGAGGATAAAATTGAGATTATTATACAGGTATCAAGCCATAAGATTTTTGGTGGGGGTATCGCGGAAGCCATATATTTTGGTGAGCAGCAGGAAATTACCTCTTTTGGTGCCAGGAATATTGTGCGGGATATGCTGCCAATTGCCTTTAGCTTTGGGGTGGCAGCCGTGTACCTGATCATTGTATTGGTGAGCCCGGGTTATTATAAAAAGGAAAAGGCGAGTGTATTTTTCCCAATGGGAGCGGCTTCTCTGGCCTTAATCAATGGAACGCTGGGAGAACGTATCATAAAATATATTCTACCCGGAATATCGGCTGAAGGCCTGTTGAATCTGGAGTCCGTTTTGATTAGTATGGGTATCCTTTCTATTGTAATGGCGGTTTATCATCTGGATAGGAAGTTTATTTCCACCCAGTACAGAAACATCGTAATTCTGATACAAGGTCTGTTTGCTATCCTTTATGTGGTTTTGCCTGCGGAAACCCCTGGAATCCGGACAGTGTTTATCATTATTGACCTGCTTATCATAATTGCCGTTGAGTTCCGGGTATTGTATCTTTTTATGAAAAGGACTGAGCTTAGAATTAGCGGAATAGAGCATGGACTTCTCCTTCTGGTATTGTATTTTATTGATGTATATTGCATTGACCAGCTGGTTTTCACAAAAGGGCTGATTGGAAATGATATGATGTCACTGACAGCAAGCGTCCTGTATATAACTGTCTGGGTGTTCCTGCTTACCTATAGGTATCATGTTATGTATAAAAAGAATGAGGAGCTGACAGTGGCATTGCTGGAAAGCAATTATAACATGGAGAGAGTAACAAATCATGCGGAACGTAGCGAAATCGCATTTTTACAGGCTCAGATAAAACCACATTTTCTGTTTAATTCCCTAAACAGTATTCTTAGCCTGTGTTATAGCAATCCCGAGAAAGCCTCTGAACTTCTCTGGCATCTGGCGGAATTTTTAAAAAGTGCTTTTAACATTGATATGACATCGGAATTTATCCGGGTAGAAAGCGAGCTTGAAAGTATCCGTTCCTATGTATTTATAGAAAAAACACGGTTTGGGAAAAGGCTTAAGGTGGAGATGGAGATTGAAGAAGCTCTCAAACACCAAAGGATAGTACCCTTACTGATTCAACCCCTGGTAGAAAATGCGATCCGCCATGGAGCCCTGAAAAGAGAAGAGGGTGGAAATGTCAGATTATCAATTCAAAAGGAGGAGGGCTTTGGGGTTGTTACCGTCTACGACAATGGTCCCGGTTTTTCTCCAAACAGCCTGGCAACGCTTTCCGGGAAAGCAGGGGATACAGAAACTGAACGGAAAGGCGTCGGTATTGGGAATATCAAAAAGCGGTTAATGCATTACTATGGGGAGGAGTTGCACATAGAAGAGCAGGAAGAAGGGGTTAAAGTATGGTTTCGGTTTCATCTGGAAGAGGAGGACGGACATGTTAAAGGCAGTAATTGTAGATGATGAGATTCTGGTGCTTGATTATTTGAGGGATATTCTGCTTGGGCTTAAGGTAGAGGTTGTGGGAGAGTTCACCAGTGCCAGGAAGGCTCTTGAACGTCTGCCGGAGTTAAGGCCGGATATTATATTTCTTGATATTGAAATGCCGGGAATCAATGGCATAGAGCTTGCCGCAGAAATAGCGGGACGTCTTGACTCTGCCAATATTGTTTTTGTAACGGCCTATGATAAATATGCGGTGGAAGCCTTTAAGCTGAATGCGCTGCATTATATCCTGAAGCCTGCAAGCAGGGAGGATATAACCCAGGCTTTGGCAAGAGTAAGAAAGACGGAGTTGCCGGTAGCTCCTTTGTATAAGAAACTATATGTCCGTCTTTTTGGAAAGGTTGCCATACAGGACGAGGAAGGCAATTCTTTATTAAAGTGGCCTACCCAGAAGACGGAGGAAATGTTTGCTCTATTGATGCTCTATGGAAAGCAGGGTATTGATAAATGGAGTCTGATTGAGAAGCTTTGGCCCTTATCGGAAAAGATCAGAGTAGAAAATACAATGTATACCACCATTTACCGTATGAAGAAAGCCTTACAGGAGGCGGGAATCAAGAATGTACTTTATAACAGGCTGGGAAAGTATTTCTTTGCTATGGAAGGGGTCTGGTGTGATGTCTTTCAACTTGAAAGCCTTTATGAGACCTTTCAGAAAGAAATGGGACAGGAAGACTTTATAAGCGAACAACTATTTTTTGTTTACCAGGGGGAATTGTTTGGAAGTAAAGACTACCTGTGGGGAGAACTGCAAAAGTATGCATACCAGAATATGTTTGATAAGCTGTGTGCCGGGCTGGCAAATGAATATGAGTCAAAAGGTAATAGAGATAAGGCAGAGGAAATTTATATAAACCAGCAGTTAAGATGTGAGGTGTAGAAAAAATTCCTTTGTACATAAACCAAGCCTCAGACATGGAAGAAGATCTTCTGTGCCTGGGGCTTTTATATTGCGGCCAATTTATATAACTTACATATTGAGTTAAATACATTCGCATTTCCTGAAGTAATAGGTCGATTCTTGTGAGAATTTTGTGAAAATAGGTTGTTATAATCATATCAACGCTAAGTTTAGGCGGATTGACAGTAATAAAAGGAGGAATATATGAGAAGAAAAATAAAAAGCTGGAATAAGAGGCTTTTATGTATTACCTTATCTTTGCTGATTCTGTATACCGGATTACCGCAGTATACAGCTTTGGCAGCTGAGAATTATGAGGTAACGACCATTGCAGGAATTCAATCTCCCGGCTTCGGAGGGGATGAAGGACCGGCAAATTTAGCCAGCCTCAACGCACCGAATGGAGTAGCTATAGATAACCAGGGCAATCTGTATATTGCAGATACGCTTAACAGCAGAGTACGCAAAGTGTCTGCAGAGGGTATAATTACAACAGTAGCAGGTAATGGAAACCCTGGTTATGCAGGAGATGGCGGTAGTGCAAAAGCGGCTGAACTAAATGACCCAAGGGGAATCGTATTGGACAGTCAGGGAAATCTATACATAGCAGATAGTAAGAATTATGTAGTCCGTAAAGTGACAGCAGATGGTGTTATCAGTACAATAGCCGGAATAGCCGGAAGCTTCGGCCACTCAGGAGATGGCGGACCTGCTGTTGAAGCCATGCTAAAGCAGCCTTTTGGAGTTGCAGTGGACAGTCAGGATAACCTATACATAGCTGATATACAGGACCAGGTAATCCGAAAGGTAACAACAGATGGAATCATTAGTACAGTGGCAGGACAGTCTGGGGTTGTGGGCTATTCAGGAGACGGAGGGGCTGCTATTGACGCACAGTTCCATAATCCTACGGGAGTAGCGTTAGACAATCAGAATAACCTTTACATAGCTGATATGGATAATAATGTAGTCCGTAAAGTAACAGAAGACGGAGTAATAAATACCATAGCAGGACAGTTTGGCACAAATGGATATGGCGGCGATGAGGGACCGGCCACCAAAGCCCTCTTAAGAGGTCCTGCAGATGTGGCACTAGATAATTACGGGAACTTATATATCATAGAATATTTTAATAATGTACTTCGTAAAGTAACACCGGAGGGAATCATCAGCACGGTAGTAGGGAACTTCCCGGTATTAAATGCCGAATTTAATTATCCTTTTGGTCTGGCGATCGATAACAATGGTGTATTTTATGTGGCCGACACAGCAAACAGTAAAATTAAGAAAATAAATACGGTTACTTACGCAGCAGCTTTGTCGCAGGAAGGGGAGTACGTTTTCCCAAAGCTTCTGTGGGGTTATAATACAGGGGAAATAGAAAGCAAGACCATAACTGTGACCAATACTGGATCAGGAACTCTAAAGAACCTGAAAATAACGATAAGCGGCAGTGGCGCAGGTAGCTTTGAGCTTGGAAGACTTACAAGAACTACGTTAGACAATACAAATACAACGGCTGTTTTTACGGTGCAGGCGAGAGAATGGCTGGCTCTGGGAACCCATACGGCCACTATAACAGTGTCGGCAGATAAGATGCAGGACATAAGCTTTACTGTAACGCAGACAATAGAAGAGGAAATAACAGATGCCCAAACCCCTCAGATTATCAGACAGCCTCAGGAGGTCACAGTTGAGGAAGGCAAAGATGTAAACTTTGAGGTAGCAGCAACAGTAGAAAAAGGAAATCTGAGCTACCAATGGTATAGAAATACAACGAATAGCAATACCGGAGGAACTATCATAAGCGGAGCAGTCCAGAGCAGCTACAGGGCACCAGCGGATGAACTGAAAGATTCCTGGTATTACTGTGTGATAACCAATCTGGATACGGAAGCTACTGGAAGTAAAACCGCCAGCGTAACCAGTAATGCAGCCAAAGCAGTAACCCAGTCTGTCACCAACGCGGAAACACCCGGAATCTTAAAACATCCCAAGGATGTAACGGTACAAAAAGGGGAAGAAGCCATTTTAGAGGTAACAGCGGCGGTAAGCAGCGGAAGTCTTACTTACCAATGGTACAGTAACGCGGAGGACAGTACGGAGGGCGGAACACCCATAGAGGGAGCAGTACAGGACAGCTATGGGGCACCGACGGACACAGAAGGGAAAAAGTGGTATTACTGTGTAGTAACCAATACGGATCCCGGTGTTAATGGTAATAAGACAGCGGCAGTGACAACAAGCACCGCTTCTGTAACTGTAATATCAAAGACAGAGTCTGCGGAATATACCGTAACAGTAATTGGCGGAAGCGGCGGAGGAAGCTATCCCGAAAATTCCGATGTATCCATCACTGCTAACCCGGCACCTGCAGGTAAGGTATTTTATAGATGGACCTCCAGCAGGAATATAGCCTTTCAAAACCCAGAAGCAGAAAGTACAGTATTTACAATGCCGGCAGGAGAAGTAACAATTACGGCAGAGTACCGGAACACACCAACAGTTACTCCTGCCTTACCTTCCACCCCCGATGAAGACGGGGACATTGGAAATCAGGATAAAACGGAGGAAAAGACCATAAAAGTGGTTGAAGCTCCGAAAGGTATCCCTAATACCGCCATCATCTCAGTAGAAGAGGTTGGTAAAGCCTTTGATAAATCAGTGGAAGTCCGGTTAAAAGAGGATTCTGCTGCGGAAAGAGAAGTAAGAAAAGCCCTGGAAACAGATACAATCGGATTGAATATGGAAACAATGCAGATATTCCCCTTAGACATAAGCTTATACATCAAGGGAACCAATACGAAGGTACAGCCGGCACAAGGCACTTCTGTGCGAATTACCTGCCCCATTCCAACGTCGCTGCTCCCGGAAAAGGAGAAGCTACTGGTAGTGACGGTGACAAACGAAAAGCTTCAGGTTCTACCGGCGGAGCTGACAGTGAAGGAAGGGGTAAGCTGCCTACAATTTGAAGCAGCACATTTTTCTCCGTATGCCTTTGTAGTCGACAGTGATGGCAGGCTGGCAGAAGGAGCACAGATAATAACTGATATCACTGTTACAGAAGGAACTCTCACAGAGATCAGACCTGAGAACCTGCCAGCAGGTGCAGAGGTGAAATATCACGTATCCACTCCAACCTTTATCAGCATTGATCAGGAAGGGAAGCTGTTTGCAAAGAAGGCTGGAAGTGCATATTATATGACAGCAGTAACCTATGGCGGTAATACGAAAGTTTATACGGTTAAGGTTAAGGTAATGAAAGCCCAGGGAGCTACCAAAGTTGGATTTATCAGGTATTCTGCAGAGACCTTTGCATACAAGGACATAAATTACAGAATTACCAGCAAAGCCTCCGGTACGGGGGCAGGAGAGGTTGCCATTGCGAATAACCAGATGAATAGCAAACTTCCCGGTAAAGTGGTAATACCTGAAACGATTGACTGGAAAGGAAAGAAATACAAGGTTACCTCCATCGATGAAAGTGCCTTTTACGGCAGATCAAATATAACCTCGGTTACCATACCGGCTAATATAAAAGTAATCTCTCCCACTGCATTTACCTCCTGCAACCGCTTAAAGGAGTTTAAGGTGGACAGAGAAAACAAACAGTATTCCGCAAAAGGCGCTATGCTCTTAAACAAACAGGGAACTGTGCTGCTGGCCTATCCTTCTGCTTCCGGCACGATAGTCATCGACAGGAAGATAACGGAAATAGGAAGCTACGCTTTTAGTGTATGCAAAGAGTTAAAAGCAGTTGTAATACCAGAGACGGTAAAAAGTATCGGAGGATGTGCATTTGCTCACTCCTCCAAACTGGAAAAGGTGGTATTCCAAAGCAGCCAGGTACCGGAAATGACCTATTACTCTGTCTTTGAAAAAGTGAAGGATACCTGTGTTTTCCAGGTGCCTGCTTCTTCAGGAGAGTTATATGTCCAGGCAATGCAGGAGCTTTGGCTGCCAAAGGACATAGTAATCAAGCAAAAATAAAACCTTTAAGCCTTGATTAATTTAAGCATTTTAAGGGGCTTTTGCAAAATAGATGAGTAATCTATGGCGCAAGAGCTCTTTTTTCTTAAAAATAAAGGCAGGTTCCCGAAAGAGCCTGCCTTTATGGTATAATTAAGTATGCGAATAAATAATTACACTAATAAGAATTATACATTGAATTCTAATGTATATCAATTAAAACTTCCATTAGAATTATATGGATTTGTATCGGAAGATGATTCAGTCAGATTGCTAAGCCAATTATTGGAGGAATTAGATTACACGAAGTTGTATCAGGCTTACTCTACCAAAGGTAGAAATCCAGCAGTTGACCCAAAGACCATGTTCAAGATACTACAATCAAATTTTAAGGTTTCTAAGATAGCTTTCCTTGCATAGAAAAGACTTTTTGCTCTGCTATATTTTGGATAAGGGAAACCTGTTACTTTATAGTTTTGTATACCTCCTGCTCCCCCTTTGACACAATCAATTACCGCTCCTTCTTCCATTTTCTTAATTTGGTTTTCGAGCGATTCAATCTTTCTCCTAGTGTCTTTAACCTCCTCTCTGAGTTCAGCGTATTGTATTAATATATCTTTTGTTAATTTTGTAGTCACTAAAAACCCTCCTATATGTCTAAATGTCATCTATGTATCCTTTTTTGTCTTCTTTTTGGATAATACGCAATTTTACCAATTATATGTACTTCTTTGGATGGATTATTATTGTATATTCTGGTTCATAAACCCCTGCTACCCAGTCTTTTTTTGTGTAAAATCACGATTTCATAGTAACTTATGTATATGCGCGATATCCCCATAACACATTTTGTTAATATTTGCCATTAACTGCTTGTCTATTTTGTTAGTTTTTATTCTTGCTAATTTTTGTTATTTCGACTATTATTAACTTACAAATATAGGAAATGGGGTTAATATTATGAAAAAATATTTAAAAAATTTATTGCTTTCTTTAATGTGTATTGTGGTGATAACTACTCTAATACCAGCTTCTCAAATTGCTAAGGCTGCAACAAGATATACTGCCGTAGATTCAAATAATGTCTCTTGGACATATACCTTATATGCAGGTAATGCAACAGATGTACGATTAGCTAGCAATGTTAGTGGCCAATTAAACGTACCGTATTTCTTAGATGGATATCTTGTAACATCTGCTTCTGGATATAAATCCGGTAATAACGTGTATACATTTCTAATGAATTATGGAGCAAACGTAACATCTGTAGTTTTTCCATTCACATTGCTTGAGATAGGAGACTATGCATTATATAACAGAGACAAAATAACTTCTGTTTATATTCCTGAAGGAGTAACCAAAATTGGCTACATGGCATTTTATAGCATGGGTGCTCTTAAATCTATTGATCTACCAAGCACATTAACTACCCTTGGTTATTCAGCACTTGGTAATAGTTCTTTAACTACATTAAAAATTCCAGGAAATATAACATCTTGGGGAGATTATTATAACAAATATTCTACTTCTGATGTATATTTACAAAGGCTATGTATCAGTTCAGCTTCACTTACAACTGTAGAAATAGAGCCAGGTATAACTGTTATTCCACAAGCTATGTTTTATAATTGTAAAGCATTAAAAAGTATTTCAATTCCATATAGTGTAACAAGTATTGAAGACAATGCATTTAATAATTGTACCTATTTAAGCCAAATAATTATTCCATCTAGTGTAACTAATATAGGTAAATTAGCATTTAACTTATGTGATGGAATGGGTAAGATTTTTATTTTGAACCCAGATGCTACCATCTATGATAGCAAACAGACTATTAGTACAGCTTCTATTATTTATGGATACAGCGGTTCAACAGCAGAATCATATGCATTAAAGTATAATAGGACTTTTATTCCTCTTGGCTAATACCAACATCAAAACATCAAATTTATTTAATAAAATAAGTCTTGTGATTTGCTCAATTTAGAGTAATTTACATGGCTTATTTTTTATAAAGTCACACTAAAATTAAATTCGTCAACCACTTAATTCACGGTCTATACTCACATCCATAACAAGCATTTCTATAATCTAATATAAAATACATATTCTAACTTATAGAAAACCAGTACATTAGAATTTTTCTTTGCTTAGCTCTCTTAAGCATCTGTAAGCTACTTCTCGTTTGGTGCATCTGCTTTGAATTCACAGTTTAGCGTATTTTCAGCTATGTATTGTGGATTTGTGGACTTCCTTGTACATCCATTATTAGAGTACTTAATCGTCGATTTGATATCTCGGTTGCGACAGATGCGTAATACACGTTTATCATTTACTTTTGTGTCATGATATCGTTCAAGATCATCTCTGATTCTGCGGTATCCTTTGTCTGGAGATTCCCTATGAATCTTTTCCATGATATCTGCAATACGCTTGTTTTCTGTCTCACTTTTAGGAATTCCCCTGTGTAACCATTTATAGTATGCAGCTCTGGAAATTCCACCAAATTTGCACAATGCACTGATTGAATAATTGTGTTCTTCCTTTTCCTCTTTGATTGCCTGATATATGTATCGGACCAGGCTTAGCCCCGCATCCTCTCTATTTCCTCGAGTTTTTTTAAGAATGATGACTCCATTTCAGCTCGTTCATTTTCAGCTCTTAAAATCTTGTTTTCAGCACGGAGACGTTCTAATTCCGTCATTTGGTCTTCAAGTTTTCTTTTTCCACGATTATCCTTTAAAGCTTCAACTCCGTCTAATTCATATTTAACGGTATAATTACGTGCTTGTTGATAGGATACCTGATATTTCTTGGCTGTTTCCGTATAATTATGTTCATGCGCTATACAATACTGTACGATTTCGACACGATCATCAAATGTTGTTTTTCGTCCTTTGGCCTTAATGGAATATCCTCCTGTTCCAGAAGCTCTTAGCTCCTCATGACCATTATACTTCATAACCCAACATCTAACAGTTTCTGGATTAGCTATCTTGTATTTTATTGCGAGATCTCGATAAGAACCTTTTCCACTCAAGTAGGCATCAACAACGTTCTTTTTGAATGTAGAGGAGTATGATGCATTATGTCCTGTTCGAATAAATGCATTGGGACCGAATGATTCATATTTTGCAAGCCATTTCCGAAATGGTGTATGTTATGCCATATTTTGCTGCAATTATTTCAATACTCCCTTTGCCAGCTAAATATTCCTGTACGGCTTGAAGTTTCTCTGATGGTGATATCTTTTTTCTAGACATGAAAAATGCTCCCTTCTAAGCATCAAGTGATTTTATTATTTCACTTGTCTACCTAGAAGGCAATGTCATTTAGTTAAGCAGCATTTCATCAGAAAAACATTTTATAATAGAAATAAAAAACGGTAGATGCTATCATATGCGGCTACCGTTTTACTTTTTAAGAAACACAAATGCAGGTGCCAAGTGTCTTGCACCTGTTATGGCTACTTTATGGGAATTTCTAAAAATTAAGATACTCTGTAAGCAAAACTTATTGCACTTTTCGGTTTCTTCTTTCTCTCAAACGTTCGATTAGATCGAATTGGTGAAACAGTCTTTATTAACATTTCTAATAGTGTCTTGCTTGAGAGCTTTTCCTTAAAAAACGCATAGCATAGTGTGATTGTTTTTGAAAAGTTAGTTCTTTTATTCTGTACAATTGGTTGATCATATACGATGGAAGCAGAAAAATTTCAATTCCGTGCATGGCAAATCAGTTAAAGGAGGTTTACAGTAATAATATCTATTCAGAGGACTTAGCTTGGTTGGCAAAAGAGATTGAACCCATTAGAGAGGATACAATTGCAATTAGTAAAAAAAAATATACAGCCTCGTATTTTGGGAAAGAAGATCTAACCGGATTTAAAGATTACGCATCCCGTGAATTTTGGCGCTTGGAAAATGCTTATAATGACTTCAAGGACAACAGCAAAACTGGCAATGTACTACCTTATAATAACTATCCGATGCAAATAGAAACAGGGCAGGTTTTCGTCATCGATTATACAAAGACAGATGGTTCTGTTATAAGAGGTTATTACCGCTCTGATGGATATGTTTGGAACGGTGCACTTTCAACAGAAGAGTTTGCAGGGGAGTGAAATGCTCCTGAATAGCAAGGCTACCGTCCGACTTCTTTCAGACGGTAGCTGCTATAACTATAATTCATAAATCTAAATAATTGAAATTATCTTTAAAATCTTTATTTTCTTGTCATTATCACAGTCTTTTAACGCTCTTAGAATTTCGTTATCCAATGCAAAAGATGAGTTTTCATATTGATCTGATAAAAGGTAATCGATACTTGTATGAAGTGCGTTTGCAATCGCTAATAGAACATTAAGAGATACTTTGGTATGATTGTTTTCGATATTAGAGATATGAGAAACATTACAACCGACATAAGAGGCAACATTTTCTTGCGTCAGATTTTTTCTTATACGGATTTCTTTTATGCGTAAGCCTAATATCTCATAATTTATATTGTTATCATTATTACCAGTCAACTTAATCACCTCAGGAATTTGTCTATATGTATATATTTTTATTCTAATTGTAAACTTTGTGGTTCTATGCTAGAATAACCTGTACAAGTATAAAGTATACAAATAGACAAAAATGAGAAATTAGGAGAATAAAGCAATGAAAAATATTGTAAAGGGACTTTATATGAATTTACCGTCGTAATTACCACTTGACTGCGCCCTTAGGGAATGGATTACTATTAAGAAAAGGAGGAGGTTATGCGATACACAATCGGACAGTTTGCAGGCCTGCATCTGGTTTCAAAGAAAACCTTGCGATACTATAAGGAAATCGGGCTTCTTGAACCGGAGGGCATAGATTCTCTCAATGGTTATGCTTATTATGGAAAAAACCAGAGTGAACGTATGAAACAGATACAGTATTTAAGAAGATTGAGATTCTCACTGGAGGAGATATATATTCTTTTAGAGTCGGAATTGGAGCAATGGAAAGAGATTGTCGAAGCCAGACTTACAGCAGTCAGATCAGAGGAAATACTTCTTCGTGATATCAAACAGGAGCTTCTGGCCCTGCAGGGGCGTATCAGGGAAAATAAAGCTGTCTATCATTCAGACAGAATATCCGGAATAGCTACGGAATACATAACGGATACCTTCCTGCTGGAGAAGCCGGTGTGCTTTATAGGACGGGCAGCACGGGTACCTTATAATCAAGATGAGAAGAAGCAGAAGATAATTGAAAGTCTTATCCGTGATTTTTACAGCAATGATGAACCGGATATGATACCGGGACATTCCTCGCCGGAAACAAGTCTTGGTATTGTGTGTGAATGCGAGAAGGATATGAGTATGGGAACTTATATGATGGGAATGCAGGTAAACTGCCTGAAGGAAATACCGGAAGGTATGCGCAGTTTTCTTCTTCCGCCAGGTTTGTATGCCCGTGTCAGATTCAGTGCAGAGGATAGAGAGACTCTGACAGGTATGGTATTGGACAAAGCTTATGAGCATCTGTATAGCAAGTGGTTGCCGGAATCTTCGTTTACCATGGAAGAGATGCTGGCAGTTGAAGTTTACAGAGTAGACAGAATGGAAGCCCCTGCCAGCCCGGAGATGGAGCTCTGGCAGCTTCTGAAGGAGAAATAAAGGTCTTTATGATGAGAATGAAGAGAGGTAATGCAGAGGATGGAACAGATTTTAAGTGAGCGTTTAGTCTATTGCCCCATTAAGCTAGAGGATCTGGATACCTATGTGAAATTCAGGAATGAGAAATCCTACAGGCAATGGTTTTATTTTCAAGAACCCCTGAACAAGGAAACTGCCAGGAAAGCTATTGAACTTATGCATAATCAAAGCGGTTATGCAGTAAATATACTGCAGGAACCTTTTGATATAGGGCTTTATCTGAAAGAGAACAAAGAATTTATAGGAACGGTTTCTCTAAGTAAATTTCATGGACCGCAGGAGGAGCTGGATTACGTAGAAGTTGGCTATGGAATTGGTGAAGCCTATCAAAATAAGGGATATGCTACTGAGGCTGCAAAAGCTGCCGTTAACTGGGGTTTGAAAAGCTTAGCCGAACTTGGAGCAGAGCCGGTCATTCATGGAAATGTGGAACATGAAAACTTTCCGTCCCGCAGAGTGCTTGAAAAGACAGGCTTTCAGTTGATTCGGACAGAGAAATATCTAAGTATCTACGAATTAAATAAGATAAGTAGATAAAATTTAAATATGATTAGTATCTACAATCATTATCCTATACTTTTATCCGTGTGGGATAATTTTTGTTGTTCCTCTTTATAGGCGCGGATGTTAAATAAATGAAAGAGAGAATTTTACAATCAGATTACAATGAGTGCTGCGTAATCCCATGACTGGAACCAGCTACTAAGACTAGATCCAAAGCATACTTGACTTTACATTATACAATGGTATAATATTAACATAATATTAATATTACACTAAAGTCTTTACCGGAAAGGGGTAACAAGTTTGATTGGAAAGTTAAAAAGATTAGGAGATGCGGAATTAGAAATTATGATGGTTCTATGGGGCAGTGCTCAGCCAATTACTTCAAATTACATTCTGGAACAACTCAAAGGAAAGCGTCAATGGGGTTTATCGACCTTAATGACTTCCCTTACAAGACTATCGGAGAAAGAGTTTGTTTACTGTGACAGAACGACCCGTACCAATTTATATTCTGCTCTGGTGACGGAAGACCAATATAAAACACAGGAAAGCAAATCTTTCCTGGAAAAGCTCTATGGAAATTCACTTCAAAATCTGGTAACAAATTTGTACAGCAATAAAATAATCGATCAGGAAGATTTAAAAGAGCTGCAAGAGCATCTGAAACTGTTGGAAAAGGAGTATAAAGCATGATCAAACAAATATTTCTGGCAATACTGGAGGTTTCCATCGTTACAGGAATAGTGATTCTTATACTCAAACTGCTGTCATTACTGATAAACAATCATTATGCTGTCAAATGGAAAAGGCTGATATGGCTGTTGGTGGCTGTCAGACTACTCATACCAGTGAATTTTACTCCGGTCAGTGCACCGGTTCAATTCGATCTTCTAAGCTCATACAGTACAAATAATAGGACTGATAATACGGCGAAAGTAAATACAGCTGCGGTTGAAATGGCTGTTACAAAAAGCATTGGGGAAGCTGAATATGATACAGTAAAACAGGCTGACCGGCCGGCTGCCTATGAAAACAAAACGATGGCTAAGCCGGTCCCTTGGTTAAATATTGCTGCCTCTGTTTGGGGAGCAGGCGTTATTTTATTTATACTATATTATCTGATTGGTTATCTGTATTACAGCAGGCAGATTATACGCTGGCGGCGGCCGGTAAATGAACAGAGAATACATAATATACTTACTAATCTTTCCGGGCAGTTGTTCCTGAACAAACAGCCGGAGGTTTATGTTTGCGATAAAACAGGAAGTCCATTTCTGATAGGGTTTACGCATCCATTTCTGGTAATTCCGGCAGAAGACTTCAATGATAGGGAGCTGACCTTTATATTGAAGCATGAGCTGACACATCACAAGCAAAAAGATAATTGGTATAAATTATTTCTGCTTTTTGTAAATGCAATTCATTGGTTCAATCCCGTGGTCTACCTTCTGCGTCATGAAGCCTGCGTTGACCTGGAGCTGGCATGTGATGAAGAGGTAATCAAAGGGATGTGCTTTGAAGACCGAATAAACTATGGTGAAACAATACTCTCCTGTATTAAACGACAAAAAATACCCAACTTAGCTATGACCACAGGATTTAACGAGTCTGCAAAAAGCCTTAAAATACGGCTGGCAAATATTCTAAGCAGGAGAAAAAAGAGAAACGGCCTGTTGCTGGTAATGCTACTCCTTATTATGTTTGTTATTCCGGGTGCGCTGTTTTCAATTAAAACAGATAGTCAGACACAGAAGGATAGGGAGGGGCTTACCTGGTATGGAGCAGTCAACCTCATTACAAAAGATACAGAGTTACCCGATGAACTCTTAGAAAGCAGAGAAGAATGGAATGAATTTATTGAGAGCGACAGAACAATTGCATTAGTAGCAAGTATTCCTAAGGATGATATCTATGTTTATGGTCTGAAAGAAAAGGGTACGGAAGAGGGAGCGTATTCCTTGCACGGGATATGCGTGAAACAAGGAAAGGAAATTCAGGTATTAGATATTGATTGGGGTGTTTATGAGGAATTGCCCAAGATCAGCTATCAGGATTATAATGGTGATGGAAGCAAAGATTTAGCAATGATTTCAAGAAGTGTAAGCGGAACGAATATATCCTTGAATGATTTATATATGCTTATAAAAAGTAAGGAGGGGGGATGGACATATCAGTCCTTTGACTCTTTTGACTGGTCAGATAAAATTAATAAGCGAATGGAATATCAGATAAAGGATAATATATTAACGATAACCATTGATGGAAAAGATACCGGATATAGAATAGATATGAAACCGCTTGAAGAAGATTGGGGAGAAAAATTAACCTCGGTTTTCTTTGGAAGTTATGGAGAATTTATTTTTGATAATGGAAAGATATATTTGAAGTTACTTCCAACAGCCGGAGTGGGCGATTGGGCGACCCCTCAGATTATTACAGAAACTTACATTCGGATGGAGGTGACATATAACGGCAAATTTGATTTAATAAATGGATTTGCTTCAACGCAGAATGAACAAGTGAAATGAACTTTTCTGATTTGTTTTGCCATTCTCAGGTGATTATAATTCAATTACCATAGAGGATATATTCTTATTTAGTGCCTTAATAATAAATACAACAGGAGAAGAGAAATGAACAGAATAAACATAATTTGTCTGGGTGTCAAAGATATGGAGGCATCCGTTAAGTTTTACCGCGATGGACTTGGATTTGCTACGGAGGTTACGGAAAACAATCCCCCTATCGTATTTTTTAATTCCTATGGAACGAAACTGGAATTATTTCCGATTCAGGAACTTGCAAAAGATATCGATGAAATAAATCCTCCGGCAATTCGAGAGGGCTTCTCAGGAATCACACTGGCATATAATGTGGACAGTAAAGCAAAGGTGGAGGAAGTGATTGAACTGGCAAGAAAAGCAGGCGGTAAGATTGTAAAAGAACCTCAGGAGGTTTTTTGGGGTGGCTATCATGCATACTTTGCAGACCCGGACGGATATTATTGGGAGGTTGCCTATGGACCCGACTTTCAATATGATGAGCATGAGATGCTGATTTTATAAGTATAAATGGTTAGAAAATAAGAACAAAAAGATTAGAACAGTACACAAAAGTATTACAGGCTTAATATCTGACTATCATAATCACTCTTTGATAGCATAGGGTAATGCAAGTATATAAAGGCTGTTTCCTGGAGGGAAGAAAACAAAGAATCTGAAATTGGTTTTCTCCTTCCTTGAAACAGCCTTTTATATGGAATTTATTGCAAGGATCGTAGAGAGAATAAGTAGTTATTAAACGGCATTATTCTACGGATTTCAAGGACTCAGCCATATTAATACGGTCAATTTTCCGAACAAGTATAAGGTTAACGAATAAGGTTAACCCCATAGTTACCAGGAAGGCATACAGATAACTCACGGGTAAGATCTGCACATTAAAGGACACAGCCTCAATCTTAATCTGATCCATTACGAAGCGATGGAGCAGGATGCCTGCCGGAAGTCCAAACAAGGTGCTGATAAGAGTGATGACGATATTTTCCCGAAAGACATAGCTGTAGGTTTCTTTTGGATAAAAGCCCAGAACTTTAATGGTTGCAATTTCACGGTTCCGCTCTGTTATATTGATATTACTCAGGTTATACATGACTACGAAGGAAAGGGCACAGGCACAGGCAATTACCAGCCACACAATGTAATTCAGACTGTTCATCATATTTGTAACCTGGTTTCTGGTATCGGCAGTAATCACGATGCCTGAGGCACCATAATCTTTCATGAGTCTGGCAGATATGGTGTAAATATCCTTGGAATCTGTAGTGGCATAAGCTGTCTTATAAGCTGGTTTTTTTCCAAAGACCTGCTCATGTGTGGCCCCGCTCATGAACATATAGTTAAAGGCATAGTTCTTAAAGATACCTCCAATTACAACCGTATAGGCTTCTGTGTTATTAAGGTTGATGGTCATGGAATCACCAATCTTAAGATTTTCGGTTTCTGCCAGGCGGTCATTAATGGCTACATAACCTTCCTTCGGAAAAGGAACAGCCTTTCCGTTAAGGTGCAGCCCGATCACCTTTGTAATATCCGGGTCATCGCTTGCTATGACATTTATCTTCTGATTACCGCCTTTGCCTGTGACTTCATAGGTATCTGAAGATAGAAAGACACATTCGGACAAGAGAGCGGAGGTATTCTCCTGAAAGTCTGCCATGTCCTCTTCTGTCTGTGCCTCTGAAAAGGCTATGGTATAATCATAGAGCATAATGGTATCAAACTGATCGTCCGCTATATTGCTGACAGAATCATTTAAACCTAAACCTGCCAGCAGCAGTGCGGTACAGCCGCCAGTCCCAAGTATCATCATAAACAGGCGTTTCTTATAACGTAAGATGTTGCGGATGGATACCTTATGGAGGAAGCTGATAGCCTTCCATAATACAGGAATCCGTTCCAGAAAGATTCGTTTTCCAACCTTGGGAGACTTGGGTCTCATTAATTCTGCCGGCATCTGTGACAGCTCTGTCCTGCAGGCAGCATAGGTTGCGCCAACGGAACAAAGAAGGGAAACAAATAAGGTCAGCAGTGCTAAACTGCCACTGAAGATATATTTAATCTCCGCGAAATCATATAGCATTTTATAAGCCTGCCAGATGGCATAAGGAAATAATCTGGTGCCTGTAAAATAGCCAAGAATACAACCAAGCACTGCAGCGCTTCCGGAATAGGTAACATATTTTAAAGCGATGGAACGATTGGTATAGCCCAAGGCTTTCAGTGTTCCTATCTGGGTACGCTGTTCATCCACCATTCTGGTCATGGTGGTGCTGCATACCAGAGCTGCTACAAGAAAGAAAAAGATGGGGAAAATCTTTGCGATGCCTTCAACAACGGAGGAGTCATTCTCAAAACTTGCATACCCGATATTTTTTGTTCTGTCCAATACATAGGTGGCGGGCTTATCCAGCGAGGCCAGCTCCTCTTTTGCAGCGTTTATTTTATCCAGGGCTTCCTTGAGTTTTTCCTCACTTTCCGTCAGAGTATTTTCCGTATCTTCTTTGGCTTCCTGATATTTTTCAAGTCCCTCCCGATATTCTTTTTTTGCTTTGGTAAGAGCGGATTTTCCATCTGTTATCTGCTCTTTGAAGGTCTCAAGGGTTAGTTTTGCCGCATCCAACTGTGCTTTGGCTGAGGTAAGCTGCTTCATAGCTGTTTTAAATTCCTTTTCTGCGGCCTTTCCTGCGGCATCCAGTGTGCTTTGAGCGGCATCCAGCTCTTTCAGGGAATTCGTTAAGGTCTGATACTGGGTAATTACACCGGAAGCTTCTATTTGCTCCAGTCCGGCTGAGACCTGTTTTAGCTGTGCGGTATAGGTCTGGTATTCGGTGCTGTCAGGATCTGAAAGCTGTGAGAGAGCGGCTTTTAAGCTACTTTCTGATGCTTTTAAGGTATCGTATTGGCCGGGGACACCGCTTTTTTCAATCTCTTCTATACCATTAGTTACTTTTGAACGGCTGGTGGTAATTTCCTGCTGCTTATCTTCCAGTTCTTTTAAAGAATCGGATTTTTTGGTATCATACTCTTTCTTAGAGATGTTATAATCAGAGAGAGCGGAGTTATATTCCTTTTCTTTTTCTGCTAAGGAGGCCTCGCTGTCTTCCAGTTTCTTTTCATTAGCGGTTATCTCGGTTTTGGCTTTCTCTAACTTCTTTTTGGAAGCACTTAATTTATTTTCTGCTTCTTTCTTTCCGTCCAGGTATTCTGCATAAGAGGAATCGTATTCCCTTTGGGCATCTGCGATAGACTCCCTGGCTTCCTTTGTAATATTACCGTAACGCAGATCTGCACGGTCTTTGACAGCAGTCTTTAAGGGCTGTTCCATAGCGGATACAGCAGCCTCATATTCTTTACTGAAGATCTGGCCTTGATTATCAAGAAGGGTAACAAAGATCTCACTATAATAATCAACCTGAAAGCCGCCTTCCGGAAGGTAGAGAAAGGCATTAATGGAACCACCGGCAAGCTTAGTGGTGCCCCGGTCACTGCGATACATATAGTTTACGGAATTGCATAAGCCGACAATGGTATAATTCTGATAGGCAAAGCTGTCCCGCACCTCTTCTTCGTTTTTGTCAGATATATTAATTGTTTTTCCGAGATCTTCTTCGGTAAAATAACCGGCATCCGCAATACACTCATTATCAGCCTCAGGGAGTCTGCCTTTTAACAGCTTTATTTGATTCAGATTGTCTGTAATGGAGTGAGCTTTAAAGATTACATCCTCCGTATCATGAAAAGCTGTGATAAAATCCGCATTAATTGCACCCTGGGCTGTGCTTACACCTTCAAGACCGCTGATGTACTCTACATCTTTTGCGGTAAAACCCAAAGTGGAGAGTAACCGGTAATCATACATTTTGGTGGCTTTGATAAAAGCATCACCTGTCTGCAGCATTGCCTGCTTGGTTATCTTAAGGCCGGAGAAGAATCCCACGCCTAGAGCTACAATGACAAGAAGCGCAAGATAACGGCCCAGGGTATGCCGTATTTCCCGGCGGTTGTTTTTGTTCCACGCAGAATTTCTTATTACCATTCAATCTCCTCCACCGGTATAACCTTCTCATTTTTTCGCACCGAAGAGACGGTTCCGTTTTTTACATGGATTACCCGGTCAGCCATTGCCGTCAGTGCTGAATTATGGGTGATGATGATAACCGTCATCCCGCTTTTCCGGCTCTGATCCTGTAGTAATTTTAGTATTTGCTTACCGGTATTGTAATCAAGAGCTCCGGTAGGTTCGTCACATAATAATAATTTTGGATTCTTAGCCAGTGCCCGGGCTATGGAAACACGCTGCTGTTCACCGCCTGATAACTGGGAGGGGAAATTATAGAGCCGTTCTGAAAGGCCTACATTTCCTAGGATCTCCGCCGCCGGAATCGGATCTTTTATCATCTGAGATGCAATCTCAACATTTTCAAGAGCCGTCAGGTTTGGTATGAGATTATAGAACTGGAATACAAAACCAATATCTTCTCTGCGGTAACCTACAAGGCTTTTTTTATTCAGGGCTGATATCTCTGTATTGCCAAGATACACCTTGCCGGTAGTCAGAGTATCCATTCCGCCTAAAATATTTAAGAGTGTGGTCTTGCCAGCACCTGACTGCCCTACAATTACACAGATCTCACCCTTGTCTACTTCAAAAGTGGTATCATGCAGAGCGTTAACATTAACATCACCTGAATGATAGGTCTTACCGACATTTTCAAATCGTACAAAAGAATTCATGCTACCTCCTAAGCTGGGTTAATTACAAGCTCACAGTAAAATCAAAGGAATGATATAGTATCCTGTATAACTTGACAAGTGTTGAAAAATAAACTAGAATTCAGCATAATATAATAAGCGCAGGAAATCAATAAACAGAATAAGACAGGATGTGTATTTTTCAACACAAATGCAGAATCTATTCAAATTATGAGGTAAAACTTCTATGAATAAAAGTGGTGATAACAATCGTAGTGTCCGCAATACCAAGAAAAAATTATTAAACGGGCTGTTAAGCCTTATGCGTCAGAAGGCAATTTCTAACATAACGGTTCGTGAGCTGACAGAGCTTGTGGATGTCAACCGGGGAACCTTTTATTTTCATTATACAGATATTTACGATATGATCAGTCAGGTACAGGAAGACTTCTTTCAGAAGTTCAATGAAATTATCGATCAGATGATGAATCATCCGCCGGCAAAGGGAGAACCCCCGAAGGTGCTGGTAAGGATTTATTCCATCTGTGCGGAAAACAAAGAGTTCTGTGAAATTATGCTGGGGCCAAATGGAGATGCTGCTTTTGTGGACCGTATCAAAAATATTGTTGATGAGAGAATCTCTGATTTATGGAAAAGCGTCGGTGCCCATATGACAGAAGAGGAATATGACTATTTTAATGCCTTTATCATCAATGGTTATATCGGCTTTCTTCAAAAGTGGCTGAAAACTGACTGTAAGCAATCGCCGGAGGAAATGGCTGCATTTGCGGCCAACGTGATTATCCCGACGATAAAGAGCTCTATTGAATTAAATGGCCTAATGAAGACTTATAATCATTTAAATTGAGCGACATATGGTAGGAGTGTCTGTATAAATTGAATATACGAAAAGTATCCCTTGCGGCAATATCTTACTATTAGGTAGACTCTTAAGTAGCTTGCTAAAGTGTAAGGAAGCAACCTCGAAATATAGAAAGAGAATGGCATGGGAGAGAGCCAATGGGAGAAGCAGATAAGAGAAATAAGCTGGATGAAATTCCATTTACCTTTGAGGTATCTAAGGATAAGAAGGTTTTTATATTCTGGTATGGTAAAAGGGTTACTATACTGAAAGAAAAAGACAGCAACAGATTCCTGGAACGAATCCGTAATGCGAATCAGAAGGAAGCGCAGCTGATAATGGCAAAAGTAACAGGTAATTTTAAGCGAGGAAATGAAAAAAACAAATAATTGTTATGGAGGGTCTGAAGGGCTTCCTAGGATTACTGTACTGTTATAAACAGCATGTCTGTTTATGCACCGCAGGTGGCAATGAGAGTAATACATGAATAATGAGTGTGTCATTATCCCGTATTATCCTTAAGGTTACTGTAACGGTTCATAAATAAGGGCATGCTTTTTTATTTGGAGGATACACTGCTTTATCGTGTAATTTCAGAAGGAGTAACAGCATATTTGTTTGATGGGAAAAGCAGGAAGGGAGTGAAAGTTCATTTGACAGATTTGGTAAATATAGTTTATTATTCAAAACAGAACTTATGTTTTGGTGGAATGGCAGAGGGCAGATACGATTGAGCAAAAAGGCAATAGGCGGAGAGGGAAGCTTACGTCTTGAAGGAAAAAATATAAAATGTTTCAAACATATTTCAAATGTAAAAAGTTATATCTGTGAAAGTATTTACTAGGGGGTGGAGATTTGTTAAGCAGTGAGGAGATGGATAATCTTATGGTACGGATTTCCAAAAGGGAAATGGCAGCACTTGAGGAATTTTATGAAGTCATGAGTAAAGCCGTATACGGATTAGCCTATGTCATTACAAAATCACCTTATGATGCAGAGGATATAATGCAGAATACCTTTATCAGAGTCTGGGATAAGGCACATCGTTACCGCAGCGGAACGAATGCGAAAGCCTGGGTAATGAAGATAGCCAGAAACCTTGCTCTTACAAAAAGAGAGGAAGGCAAGAGATTTGTAGAACTGGATGAAGAGCTGCCATCAGAGGATATGTACCGAAAGATGCTGCAGTTCCAGGAATTAAATTCTTTGCTGTCTATACTAAAAAAAGAGGAGAAGGAGATAGTGGTTCTCTATTCTGTTGGTTTTTCTCATAAGGAGATTGCTGAGATTCTAAAGAGACCTTATGCAACGGTTCGATGGAAGTACAGCAACGCAATCAGTAAACTGTCTCAAAAGGAGCAAAGCTTTGAATATGCAAAAAGCATATGCAGAAAGGGAGAGTAATTATGAAAGAACCTGAAATACTTTCACAAATAGATAATATCCTGGAGGAGGTAACTCCAAGAAATATAACTGCCCTGAAGGAGAAGCTGAAAACGGGGAAACACAAACAGAAAAAGAAGTTAAGGTTAAGTTTTGCAGCTGCCTGCCTCGTGCTGCTTTTAATTAGCGGAGCTACTGTTACGGCCAATCAGCTTACGGGGACGAACTTCTTTTACCAGTTTTATCTGGACAGAAGAAGAGAAATCCCCAGGAGTCAGGTATATTTAGGGCCAGAGCAGTATAAAGAAATTTCCTCCCGCAGTGTTGGAAAGACAGCAGATTCGGATGAGCTGAAGATTGAGGTAATGGGAGCTGTAGCAACGGGTAATGTTGCTTCTGTTATGTTGCGATTTACCGTAAAAAATGCAGAGAATGTATTGAAGGAGAAAGGTATCTACACGGAAGGAAGATTTGGCTTTCAAGACGAAAGTGGAGGCACTTTATTCCAGGAGGCCCAAGGTGGCAGTATTGGCTATCAATATCTTCCTCTGAAAGGAAATAGTGGGGAGTTACAGTTTGAGATTATCTATACCGTTATAGGAAAGGAGAAAATTGCTGGAAAGCAACATAGCATAGAACTGGCGGGGCTTCAGTATTATACCCAGGAAAAAATAAAAGGTGTCTATAAGAAAAAGTGGAAAATAGACATAGATTTTGACAAAGAGGTGGATTATACCAGGACAATCCTTTTAAATCAGGAAGTTTTACTGGGAAAAAAATATGTGACACTGACTAAGATAGAATTAACACCTTACTCCTGCATCTTTTCCTTTGAGAAAAGAACCACAAAAGCATCGGATCTTGACATTGTAATGGAGGAGCTTGAGAAAAAGAGTGATAAAGCTGTTATATATTTTCCGGAAGCCAGTATAGATAAAAAAGCTTTTTCCTATTCTGTAGGAGGAGGCAGGGCAGATGATTTCGGTAATTTAGAGCCTGATGTAATCTATTGCAAAGCCTCTCTCTTTTTTAAAGAACCTATTATGGTCGATAACGTGAAGAACATTAAATTTAATGGGAAGCGATATTATTTGAAGTAAAGGAACTTATATTGTAATTTGAAAGTCCTATATTCCAATAGCAAGGAAAATACATTATAATACCCCTTGGAGAATGGAATCCATATCAATAAAATACAAAGGAGTTTGCATAATGTATAATCACCATAAGATTGCGATTGAAACTATAACAAATAAATTAAAACAACGAAAAGAGGTATTAGGTATAATTATTGGAGGATCTGTGGCTCATGGCTTTGCCGGAGAGAATTCCGACATCGATCTAATGCTTGTACTGTCTGAAGAGGACTATAAGAAAGCCCTGGAGGAGGAGAACTTTAATTATTATGAAACCGAAGCGACACCTTATGAAGGCGGTTACGTTGATGGAAAGTGCACCTCTGTGGAGTTTATAAAGAAAACGGCTGCTATGGGCAGTGAACCTGCAAAGTTTGCTTTTAAAGATGCTTTCGTATCCTACTCAGAGATAGAGGGGCTGGAACAGCTTGTAGCAGAAGCCTCAAGGTATCCGGTGGAAAGAAAATTAGAAAACATGGAGAAATTCTATGCACAGTTTGAAGCCTGGAGATGGTATTTCTACGAAGGAGTGAAAAGAAACAACGAATATCTGATTACAACAGCAATATCCAATTATGTATTGTTTGCCGGAAGATTAGTACTGACCTACAATGAGACACTGTATCCTTACCATAAATGGTTTTTCAGAGTACTTGAAGGTGTGGAGAGGAAACCTGAGAACCTCCTAGAGTATATGAATAAGGCAATTACTGAGAAGTCAAAAGAGGCTGTGGAACAGTTGTTTCAATGTATTGTAAATTTTCATACCTGGACCTCTACTACAAAGGAATGGCCCGTCAGATTTATGCAGGACAGTGAGCTTAACTGGTTGACAGGGAATGTACCGGTAGCAGATATATAAATTGTCAAGCCAACCTTTAGCCATAGCAAGTATACATTATTTGTACAAAAAATGAAAAGCGGACAGATACAGCCCTGATATAAGATATAACTGAAAGGAAGAGGAAAATGGATGTGATGGAGCAGACACAACAGGTTATAGATATGGTGGAAAGTGATATCTTTCAGACTGACTTTAGCAGAGCCGCTAAGTTTATCGGTATCCCTCTTGGTGTGTATCAACGGATTTTCAGTTATATCTGCGGAATATCAATGACAGAATATGTTCGCAGAAGAAAATTAACAGAATCAGCCAGAATGCTCCTGGATGAGAAGGTAAACGTAACAGAAGCAGCTTTCCTCTGTGGTTATGAGAATACTGCCTCTTATACAAGAGCCTTTAAAGAGCAGTTTATGGTGCCGCCTGTTCAGCTGACCACGGAAGGCTACAAGGAGAAAGCCTTCCTGCCTCTTTCCTTTACGGACAAGGATACTTATTATGTTAAGAAAGGAAGAAGGATTATGGCTGAGTTGGTAAAAATCGAGTACGAAAAAACGGAGGATCTGCTGCTGATTGGTATCAGCAACAAAGAGCACGTAGTAACTGGAAACAAAGCGCTTTGGGATATATTCTGGAGTCAGCATTATGATGATAAACTGACAGCTCTTATGGAGCACCAGGTTGGCATGGAGGATTGCATGGGACTTGGGTATTCGGCAGACTTTACTTCAGAAGAAGGTCTTGGTGACACCTATATGGTAGGTAAGTTCTTTCAGTTGGGTACGCCTGTTCCGGAAGGGATGACCGGGAGGGTAATCAAAGGAAGAACCATTGCAAAAGCGCAGATAGGTGCGGCAAATTTCGAAGATATTCTTAACAATGCGTATCTGTTGATGTCAGATATGGTACTTAAGAACGGTTATGCATTGGATTATGAGGATTTCTACTGGATTGAATTCTATACTGTAAGCAGGTTTTGCACACCTCTGGAAACTGGAAAGGGTCAGATAATCTGTGATTGGATAATGCCTTGTATTAAGAAATAATAGAAAGAAGGGGTTGAAAAACAGCTGAATTTTTAGTTGTTTTACAAACCCCTTCTTTTTATTGTTTTCGGTTATTTCGAATTGATAATCTTATCTTACTATTTACTTCATAGCTTTTATTTCTTTCCAATCGTCCTCCAGAATTGCCATCAGAATGTCATCGGCGTATTTTTCACCGTCCCAAATGGCGTCTCTCAAAACACCTTCCCGTTTAAAACCAGCTTTCAAATAAGCCTTTTCAGCACGTGGGTTAAAAGAAAATACATCCAGCTCCAATCGGTGAAGCTTTAGCTGTTCAAATGCAAAGTCTCGGGTCATTTGAGTTGCCCAGGAACCAATTCCTTTTCCGCATATTTCGCTGTGAAAAATTCCAATACGGAAATTGGCGCTTCTTAAAGTCCAGTCAATTTCATTAATTACGCTTTCTCCAATAATGCGACCTTTAGGGTCTATAATCAGAAAATCATAGCGGTCGTCGGCCTCCATACATTGCAGGAAAAAGCTGAAGACTTCATCATGGGAAAAAACAGCCTTGCATCCGGTTAGTCGTGCGACTTCTGGGTCTAAGGGATTATAGTTCTGTTGATAATAGTTTTCCGCATCTTCTTTATTTGCAAGTCTAAGGACAAAATTGTCTTTCTCCCAGGTCTTTTCAATTTTTTTCATTAGGGTTTCCTCCATTATGTCTCGTCATAGAATTATCTCACTTTTTGTGATGACTTTATTATAACATTTTGCTTCATATGAAGTAAACCAGGTCTATATGGGAAATATCCATAGGAAAATACCCTATAAGCAGGGTTAAATCTATTATATCAGGAAATATCCATTTCTTCTCGAATGCGCAAGGCCTCTTTATATTTTCTGTGATACTTGTAGTAGCGGATTAGAAATAATCCGTAAAATCTGCGAAAACCAAAGCCAAAGGGTTGGTTCACATTTGCATATAGCTCCTCCAATAGTTCTAAATATTCAGGATTATCCAGGTAATCGGGCAGATTTAACATTTCTGCAAATGTGACCATTTTTTTACACAGATGATAATTATCAGAATCCTCAGAGAGAGCCTGCAGTGCCTCAGAAGCACGGTCTAAGTATAGATTTGTTTTTTCTGAGTCGCCTATATGGAGAAACAGAAGCGCTTTTTTTTGATTGAGCATGACGTTATGATACGGCTCTTCCTCCAATTCTCCGGCTTGAAGCAAATAATATTCAGCCTCCTGATATTGTTCACAGCTAAGATAAGCTGTACCAAGGTTATAATAAGCATAGTTCTTTACCGGTATACGATAGCCGCGGGTCAGAGCGACTGAGCGTTTATAGTATTTTTCTGCAATGGAAAAATCGCGACCGTTACAATAACAGGAGCCTAAAAGAAAGCTGGCTCCAATTAAAACCGCAGGATTTCCCTCTTCTGATGCATATAAATAAGCGGTTTCCGCTCTTTGGATACAGTCATTATAATGGCCAAGGTGATACAGGGTATTTGCCAATTGATAATATATGACACTATTATTACCGTAATGAGCAGCTTCCAGTAAAAGTTTTACAGCTTTCTCTGAATGTCCTATTATTGCTGCTGCGCCTAAAAAGTACCGCATTATTTGCACATCTTCCATATAAGGTAGGAAACGGCTCAAGTAAGTTTGCTCTTTCCCGGCCTGCTCCTGATCTTCTGCTGACAAATGGGAAAACAATAAACATAGGTGATAATCCAGGTGAAATTCACTGTGTTCCAATTCCTCTCCATGCCTGAAAAAGTAATTTGTTTCTTCTTCTGCTGACTCCTCTGAATCCAGGAGAAAAAAGAAACGATTGAAATGCTCACGGGCTTCTGCCAGCAGAGTTCGATCACCTGTATATCTGATGCCAAGGGCAGAAAACAGACTAGTAATAATGTCTGAACTGGCATCGGCCTGTCCCTGTTCAATTTTACTTAAATAAGAGGGAGCACAGATCCCCTTGCAAAGTCTTTCCTGAGAGATGTTCAGCTCCAGTCTTTTTTGACGTATTAAAAACCCGATATAATTTTTCATATTCCTCCTTATATGAGTACTCAATTTCTAAAATGCCATAGGAATTCTTCTCACTTTGCTTAAAAGTATAATTAGTGTTATCGTCATCTGTCAATTAATTTGGGTGATGAGCTTGACCGTAAAGGGACTCAGAATTGAATCTCTATTATGGAGAAAAGCAGGCAATCAGCAATATCAATATGGATATTGAGAAAAATGAAATTACGGCATTAATCGGGCCTTCCGGCTGCGGTAAGACGACTTTCCTAAAGACCCTGAACCGAATGAATGATATTATTCCGGCATGCAGAATAACCGGGGAGGTAATATTTGATAATATTAACATATATGACAGCAAGATAGACCCTATGTTAATCCGTAAGAAGATCGGGATGGTATTCCAAAAGCCAAATCCTTTTCCCTTAAGTATCTATGACAACGTAGCATATGCACCGAAATACTATGGTAAGAAAAAACGTGAAATCGATGAGATTGTAGAAAACAGCTTAAAGGGTGCAGCACTTTGGGAGGAAGTAAAGGACCGTTTGAAAAAGAGTGCCCTCTCCCTCTCCGGTGGACAGCAGCAGAGATTATGCATTGCCAGAACCATTGCCCTGAATCCTGAGGTAATCTTAATGGATGAAGCCACCAGCTCCCTGGACCCCATATCCACTTATAAGATCGAGGATCTGATTGTGGAGCTAAAAAAGACCTATACCGTCGTTATAATTACTCACAATATGCAGCAGGCTTCCCGTATTGCTGATAAAACCGCTTTCTTCCTTTTTGGTGAGCTGGTGGAATACGATACCACGGAGATTATCTTTACGAATCCGAAGCATGAAAAGACAGCGGAATATGTCAGTGGTCATTTTGGCTGACGTGAAAGGAGAGGAAAGTGGGAGTAATATTGCAACGGTTTAATCTGATGGGAGTTTCAAATGAAATAATAGAATATAGCAATGCATAGCCAGCCGGTAAATGAATATTTAACATGAAAGAAGTAATGCTAGGTTAAGTATAGGTTAAGGAAGAAGTAACAAAGAAATAATCTATGTGAAGAAGATAATTAAAGGATATAAACTCCCTTATAATTATCTTCTTTTATTATGTATTCATTTTAAACCAACAGGTAGCTTTAGAATAACGAATGATTAGTAATGCTGTAATTTTTCATTGACTTTTAGGTCTATAAGATATAGACTAACCGTAATGGTCTATTCATTATAGACCGAGAAGGAGAAGTTTATGGCATATATTATGACTGAGAGTGAATACAAATTTGCAGAAATTATATGGAGCAGGGAGCCGTTAGCTTCCGGGGAGTTAGTAAGACTGTGTCAGGAAGCATGGAGCTGGAAGAAGTCAACAACGTATACAGTACTAAAAAAACTATGTGTAAAAGGTATCTTAAAGAACGAAGGCGCCATTGTAACGGCTATCGTGTCCAGGGAAGAGTACCTGCAATTAAAAAGCGAGGAGTTTCTGGGAGATAATTACGACGGTTCGCTGCCGAAATTTCTGACAGCTTTTATCAGCCGTAAGAAGCTTAGCGGGAAGCAAATGGAGGAATTAAGGGAAATTATAGATAGTTATAAGGAGGATAAATAGTGGAGAAATTGTTTTTTGCAATATTAAATATGAGCCTGCTCTCCTGCTATGTTATTCTGTTCGTGTTAGGGATAAGGCTTTTACTTGGAAAATCACCGAAAGTGTTTTCCTATTGCTTATGGGGTGTAGTATTTCTAAAGCTGATATGTCCTGTAACCCTGGAAAGTATGATAAGCCTTATACCGAAACAGGTAAACACCCAGCGGGTAGAAAGCTATCTGATACTACCTGGCCCAGAGGATATCAGAACCCAGGAGTATGGGTTTTCAGAAGAACCCGTTAAAGGAACAGCAGTTGCACCTGCAAACACCGCATATAAGGCCCAAAGATATTCAATAACTGATTACCTTATCCTTCTTTGGCTGACAGGTATAGGGGGAATCGTATTCTTTCAGATCAAGTCCTACCTGGCATTTCGTAAGAGATTAGCTGGTGCTGTATGGATAAGAGATAACCTGTATAAAATACCTGCTGTGAATACAGCATTTGTTATGGGTTTTAGAAAGCCTGGGATTTACCTGCCGGAAGGACTAGGGGAAGCAGAGGAGCAATATATTATTGAACATGAACGAGTGCATATCAGGAGAAAAGATTACCTGATAAAAGTTCTGGCTTTTACTATCTGCTGTGTCCATTGGTTTAATCCACTGGTTTGGCTTTCTTTTGTCCTTATGAACAGGGATATGGAGATGTCCTGCGACGAAGCTGTGGTTAAGAAACTGGGAACAGGTATCAAAAAGCAGTACTCATACTCATTGCTGTCCATTTCAACAGGCAGAGATTCCTTAAGCGGAGTTCCTTTGGGGTTTGGGGAGAACAGCGTTAAGGGAAGAATAAAGAATATCTTAAAGTATAAAAAACCTGCTGGATGGCTCATATCACTTTCGCTGGCGATAGTAGCAGTCGTATGCATAGGGTTATTTCTCAGCCCTGGAGCGAAAGGGGATGTAAGAGCGGAGGACAGTCAGCCGGAACCCCTTAAGGATTATCTGTTAACGGAAAGTCCTGTTGTCCTCTATAACAAAAGTGAGAACGACGAGATTGGCGCTCTTTTTGGCAAGGCACATGATTATTACCTGAAAGACCACTATAAAGGAGAGGATTATGATGGGGACGGGGTTAAAGATACAGCCCTTATAGAAAAGAAGGGCAGTTCAAATACCATTACGGTAAGCTTTGGTAACCAGGAGGTCCTGACAGTAGAGGGCTTGGAGCCAGGAAGAGAAGAATTTAAGATTGCCGGAGCGGACCTGAACAAAGATGGGGAGAATGAAATAATTCTTATAAGCGATACAGGTACAAATGGAGGAGACGGAATCTATGGACTGCGGGTGTATGAGAAACAGGGTCAGGTATACCAGCCTGTTGCGTTACCAGCGGAATATGATGTCTATGCGGGGTTTCCTTACTACCTGAACTGGGATGGAAATTCAGCTGCTATACTGAATCACAATAAAAGTACCGTCCTAGAGGTCCATAAGGATATCCTGGAAGCCCATTATGCCAGAACGGGCCAAAGGGAGGAGTGGAACAAAATACAGGGAAAAGCAGCGGAGCCTGTGGCAGCTGACGGAATATGTGATTTTGCTATACAAATGAAAGAGGAAAAGGTAAAATTAATAATAAAGCAATACCTTACTGGTCCTACAGGTGTCCATGCGGACTGTATTGGATATGTATTAACAGAACTGGAATTAAAAAGTGATAATACCTGGAGCCAGACTGCTGTCTACTTTCTTCCCTCAGATTAGCATATAATTCGGGTGTTTCATTTAGTCAGGTATTTGCTATGCCTGTAAATTGTGAGAAGAAATAGAATAAGGATAATTGAAAGGGGGAGCTTATTATGAATCATCTTGGAACAAAGACAATAGAAACAGAGCGCCTGATTCTACGGGCTTTTCGTACAGAGGATGCAGAATATATGTATCGAAACTGGGCCAGTGATGAAGAAGTGACCAGATATCTTACCTGGCCGGTACACCCAAATGTAGAAGGCACCAAAGCGCTTCTTGGCATTTGGGAGGAGAAAGCCATAGAAAAGGATAATTATCACTGGTGTATGGTACTGAAAGAAATACAGGAACCAATTGGAAGTATAGGCGTGGTCCATATGAATGAACAGATTTCTGCGGCTGAAATAGGTTACTGCTGTGGAAGGGCTTTCTGGGGTAAAAATATTATGACAGAAGCATTGTCAGCCGTAAGGGATTATCTCTTTGAGGAGGTGGGATTTAACCGCCTGGAAGCAAGACATGACACGAAAAATCCTGCCTCCGGTAAAGTCATGGAAAAATGCGGCCTGCGATTTGAAGGAATCAAACGCCAGGGAGATAAGAATAATACCGGTATTTGTGACATTGCCCATTATGCTATGCTAAGAGAGGATCGATAAACTACAATGCTATTGCAAGCAAGTTTAACACCAGCCAGATGAGAAAAATACACAATACAAAAGCAAAGAAACCGCAGATATTCTTAATGGAATGGATGTCTGCGGTTTGCTTCGCCTGCAAAGCCAGAAGCATATCCTCACAATCAAGTTCTGTATCCTCCCATTCATAAACACTTCCATTTTCGTGGTAGATTGTTTGGGGATCTTTTTGTACAGCTTCTTCTTCTGTTATTTTCTTAGAATCATATACTTCCAGATCAGTTAGTAGAAATTTTAATTCTCGTTTCGTCATTACACAAATCACCATTCCTTCCTTAACATGCCATAAGTTTATGCAGGTAATATACCGGGCATGAATTTTCCATGACAAAGTCTCAATAATAATCACATTTTCCTGTATTATACAAAAGAACTTAAAAACACACTGAAATCCGCACTTATCGATAGAGATTTAAATATACTATTATGTCGGAATATATAACCGTAAACAAAAGCTATGGGTTAATTGACTTACCTTGTTTTAAGTTAATATGAAAAAGTATACAGACCAATGAATATATTAAGTATAATAAAAGGTCTATCTCAAATCAATATAATAAGGAGGGCAAATATGAAAATAGCAGTTGATGCAGGACATGGCTACGACACTGCCGGTAAACGCACACCTCCCGTGCCAACAGATGTGGATTTTGACAAAGATGGAAAAGCCGATGTAAAAAAAGGCGAAAGCATCAGGGAGCATGTGGCGGCTGTCGGCGTTGCCTACCTTCTGGTGCAGGAGCTCAAACGCTGCGGGTTTACCACAGTGATGACCGGATTCAATGATAATAATCCAAAAAATGATGCCGATACCTCTCTCACAGAAAGGCAGACTGCCATCAGGAATGCAAAGTGTGATTACTCTGTAAGCATACATTATAATGCATACGGTGATGGTAAGACCTTTAATGCGGCAGAAGGAGTAGAAGTATATATTCATAGCAGTTACAGCGGTAAATCAGAAAAGCTTGCGAAGGCAGTGTTAAAATATTTGGCACAAGGAACCTCTCAGGTAAACAGAGGGATTAAGAAGTCAGCCCTTGCCATGTGTAACTGTAATACCCTTGGAACCAAAGGAGCAATTCTTACCGAGTTGTGTTTCATGACCAATGAAAGGGAAGCTTTGCAGATGATGGGAAACAGTGCCTTCTGGAAAGAGTCCGCCCAGGAAATATGTAAAGGCATCTGTGAATATACCGGTGTTAAATATGTTTCTGAGGTATATATACCAAAAAAGACAATTAAGAAAAACTCCTCTGTAAAGGATATCAAGTGGCTTCAGGAGAAGCTGAACGCAGTGCTTACCGGAGAAAGCTTTATACCCATAGCTGTGGATGGAAAATATGGTAACAAGACAAGGATAGCAGTGCTTATTTACTGGGAAAAACTCGGCTGGAATCAGACTGGTAAAGATTCTGGCTGGGGTGCTGGCAGTAATACCATAACTGCTTTGTCAAAAGGAAGAAAGAAATAACTATCTGGCAGGGTTGCTGTATTTAAAAAAGGTAACAGAAGGTAAATAAAAATTCTAAAGCCTTAAATACAGCAGCCCTTTTTAAGAAGCTTAAAAAAAGAAAAGAAGAAAAGAGTCGATTTATGTAATATATACAACGTAATATGTAGAATAATATACTATTATAAAAAAATATTATGCAAAACATCTATATATTTAATTTTCAAATCTAAAAATAAATACAAAAACACATATTATGCGACAGGATACAAAAAAATAAATTGAAATATGCACAAACTGGTGATACAATAACTAATATAACTTTAAGGGGGTTAACTATGTTTAAGAGCAGCAGGAGATTACAGAGACCAATCCTGATACAGAGAATGTTGGATTGGGATTTTGAGAACGAGTTTATCGGCAGTGATGACACGGACCAAAATGATATGTACCATAGCTACAGAAAATACTTTACTCAGTTCCGTAATGATTTTGACAATGTAAAATCCATTTCCGGGCAGCTGGAAGGCGTAGTGGAAGAAATCGTTGACACCTCTTTAAGTGTTAGACATTCCTCAGAATACATAGCGCAAGGAGCACAATCTCAGGCAGATGATGTGGGGAGATGCATGGGTGTTGCTGATCATCTGGCAGACAAGATTAATGAGATGGATATGAAGTCCAAGGAATTAATAGGACTTGCCTATGATATGAGTGAAGTAAACGCAGAAGGAAAAGAAGCTATTCATAATCTATCCGTCAACCAGGAAAAGAACGAGAAGGTCATGACGGAAATTACGGATGCTATCTATACTCTTTTGAATAAAACCAAGAACATAACAGAAATAACGAAAGTACTATATAGCATTGCCTCCCAGACCAATCTGCTTGCCTTGAATGCTTCCATAGAAGCTGCCAGAGCCGGAGAAGCAGGCAAGGGTTTTGCGGTGGTAGCAGAAGAAGTCCGGAAGCTGTCTGAGGAAAGCAGACAGGCCAGTGAGAATATCAGCAGATCACTTTCAGATATTACAGGCCAGTTGGATAACCTTAGAGGAGTGATGGATTCTTCTACTGTAATTTTCACAGAGCAGAATCATGCTGTGAGCAAGGTAATTAAATCCGTGGAGCAGGTGAATGATACTGCGGATATATTCATAAAGAGACAGAAGGATTTCAATGAAGAAGTCAGTCTGCTGACCAGGGAAAAGACTACTCTTATTGAGGCATTGGGCAGCATCGCAGCTGTTGTTGAAGAGTCCTCTGCAACAACGGAGGAAGTCGCTTCCTTAACGATAAGCCAGAACAGTATGGCTGATATCCTTGTTAAGATGACCAGAGAGTTGTGTGATAAGGTATCTTACATAGAAAAGAATTCGGATTCCATTAAGACCTCCCTGGTGGTAAAGAGGAAGAAAAAGGTAGCTCTTATTTGGGATCTGGATGATCCTTTCTGGGAGCCGGCAGCAAAAGAAGCACAAAAGACCGCCAAAGTACTTAATATGGAGGTCGAGATTTATGCGCCCAAGTCCAGAGGTGAACAAGGGACGAAAGAAATGGTTGATATTCTTAAGAATATTTCTATTAACAGCTTTGATGGAATCGCGATTTCACCCATTGAGGATGAAGCAGTTGCCAGAGAGCTTCGGAATCTGTCAGGGAAAGGTGTCAAAATTATCTTTATCCAGTCTCCCGTTAAAGGGATTTCTCACGAAGCTATTATTGGTACCAACACTCTGCAATGCGGCCGCAGTGCAGGCATGATCGTAAAACAGCTCTTAGATGGCAGAGGAGATGTTGTAATTGGAATGTGGACGGACTATAAACTAGCGGCAATTGAAGAAAGAGCTGAAGGTTTTATAAAAGAAGTTACAGAGAATTCCGAAATATCTGTACACCAGGTTGGCGTTGTTGGGGAACCCTCCAAAGAAGAAGCAGAAAGAGTAATTACCAAGATGTTAAAGGATTATCCGGATACCAGGTTATTCTTCTCAACCAATGTGGGTTGGGGACTGGCCTATGCTAGATATGTAGAGAGCCATGGTCTGGATATCAAAGTGGTAACCATAGACTTTACAAAAGAAGTAGCCGCACATATGAAAAAAGGAAGTATTAAAGCAGCGGTGGCCCAAAGGCCTTTTGTATGGGGAAGTGTTCCATTGGAACTATTCGTGGATATCTTCGCAGGCAAAGAGGTGAAGAAGGTTACGGATACCGGCACCTATGAAGTAAATGCCAATAACCTTAAGATTTTTGAACAGAGATTTTAATTAAAAAAGAATATAAATCATATAGATGCTCTCCTTGTAACAAACAGTTAAAAGAAATTACTATAAAGTGGATTCTTAAATAACTTTATCGTTTTCATTAATTGTATGTTACAGGGTGGAGCATTTTTTGCTTTACGATAGAAAGTGATTTAACAGCTGGTATAACGCCGCAGAAATTTCAGGTTATTCATGCCGCTATTAACATTAGCGGTGTCTTGGAAAGGCACAGTATAGGTTCTGCAAAGCTGTTGCCCGTAATCCTCAGGCATTTATGTAAGGGAAGAACAGGAACCAATACTATTTGTAATTGACAGAAAAGCAATGATTAACAGTGGATTTACAGCACACACACGAACATATATTCGAAAAAACTCGACTTAAAAATGATTCTATGCTATAATACTATCCAATCAATGCCAGAAAAAATAAATTAGTTGATTCTACAAAACCATATTTTACAGGATAGTTTCAAAAAATTTAAAGTTAATGCAATAGAATCTTAAACTTTCCTTCCTTTTATTTCATAGTTTTGTCTATATTACTGTGCTATAATGTACAAAGCAGTATTTTAGCCGTAAACTGTTCCAGGCAGCTTTGAGGCTGTCAAATGCAATCAGCGAAAGGCAGTATCCTGTTTGGAAGAATGAAAGAAAGAGAAGCAAATTCACAATAAATGAGGTGTCACTATGAAATTCATCCATATAGCAGATGTGCATCTGGGGGCAGCCCCCGACAGGGGATATCCCTGGAGTCAGAAAAGAGAGAAGGATATTTGGGAAAGCTTTCATCGTATAACAGAGCTGTGTGAGATGGAAGAGCTGGAGCTGTTACTGATAGCAGGAGATTTTTTTCACAAGCAGCCGTTGCTAAGAGAGCTAAAGGAAGCGGCTTATACGTTGGGGAGATTGACTCATACCCAGGTAGTGCTGATAGCAGGAAACCATGATTATATTAGTGAACGATCTCCGTATACAGACTTTATCTGGCCTGCTAATGTGCATATGCTTAAGAATAAGGAGATGGACAGCATCTTCCTGGAGGATATCAACACAGAGGTTTATGGGTTGAGTTATCACGCAAGGGAAATCAGAGAGCCTTTGTATGATCGCATAAGTCCCGGATGTCCGGAGCGGATTAATATTCTGCTGGCTCATGGAGGGACACCGGATAACATACCCTTTGATAAGAATACCTTAATGCATTCAGGATTTGATTATATAGCGCTTGGGCATATTCATAAACCTCAGTATCTGGCAGAAAACATGGCATATTCCGGCTCCCTGGAGCCAATGGATAAGAATGAGACCGGCGAAAGAGGTTATATCAGAGGAGAGATTATTAAGGAAGAAGAGGCAGGAAACCTTATTTCAGCGTTTATACCTCATGCAGCCTGTAGCTACCATAAAATAACAATACCCGTTCAGACTGGTTTTACCAACGGGGAAATTCGTGAAAAAATAAAAGAAATGATAAAGGCCAAAGGTGAAAATCACATATACCAGTTCCACCTTGCGGGGAAAAGGGACAGAGATACGGTTTATGACATAGAAGGGCTGACTTCCCTTGGAAATATTCTGGAGATAGTGGATGGCACGCTTCCGGATTATAATTTTTCGGCACTGAAGGCGGAAAATGAAGATAACATTATAGGCCTTTACATTAAGGCTATCGAAGAAGGCGGGTTTGCCAAAGAGCTGGGAGAAAAAGCCCTTTATTATGGTATGGAAGCCCTTTTGGAAGCCAAGAATTACAAATAAGGAGAAAAACACTTGGAATTCAGAGAACTTAAAATAACGGATTTCGGAAAATTCCATCAGAAGAATATATCCTTAAAGGAAGGCATCAATCTGATTTACGGAGAAAATGAAGCGGGTAAGTCTACCCTTCATGGATTTCTAAGAGGAATGCTCTTCGGCATAGACAAACTCAGAGGAAGGGCCTCCAAAGAAGATATCTATACCAGATTCCAGCCTTGGGAGAATCCCTCCCTCTACAGAGGAAGTCTGGATTTTTCTGTTGAAGAGAAGAATTATCGTATCATCCGGAATTTTGATAAAAATAATAAAAGTACTTCTTTTCTGGATTTGGACACCGGAAGAGAATTAGAGCCCATATATATACAGGAGCTTCTCGGCGGTCTTACTGAATCCGGCTATGTGAATACCATCAGCATAGAACAGCAAAAGATCCGAACAGGAGCAGAACTGGCAGGAGAGGTAAGAAATTATATCACGAACCTTTCCCTTACGAAGAATAACGAAGTGGATGTCAACAAAGCCCTGACATTCTTACACAACAAAAAGAGGGAGCTGGAGGGGAAAAGACCCCTGCAGGAACTAAAAGACGTAAAACGAAAGATCGAACAGGCCTTGGCAATGGAGCAGAAGGCGGATAGCCTGATGAACCAGTTGAATACAATAACAAAAACACTGTCACAGGCAGAAGCCAGATGCTTAAGCCTTGAAAGTAAAGGAACGGCTGCTGAGAGTACTCTGAATTATGAAAGCCTCCTGCTTAAAATACCTTTGTTAAGAGATAAGATTGGGGATTACGAAAGCAATAAGCTGCAGATGAAAGAACTGGAGGAAACCCTGCAGGCCTTAAAGCAGGAGTTTACCATGGGACCCCAGGCTGGTAGCAGGGAGCTAAAAGAAGGGCTGGATACTTTAAAAGTTTACCGGAAGGAAAAAGAAAGCCTGGAGAATGAGAAGAGCAGTCTTTTAAAAGAGGCCTCCCACGAAAAGAGAGGGAAAGGTATTAAGGGAATACTGGCAGCAGGATTAGGAGTCATTGGTCTGGGTTTATCTTTCTTAGGAGCAGTAAAGTTAAGCCAACACCCAATGATAGACAATCTGCTTTTTGCAGTTGGAACAGCACTGCTTCTTTCAGGAGCAGCAGTAGGTATCTTATATACCTTTGGTTTGGGGAAACATAAGAAATATACAGGCAAGCGTCTTGTACAAATAGAGCATGACTTGATAAAAAGCAACAAAAAAAGCGAAGAACTTCTGAAAAAATATGGAGTACGGGAAGAGAATGATTTATCAGGTCTATATGAAAAGTCACTAAAGAGGGAAATAGAAGGAAACTTTAAGGAAGAGCAGAAAAGGGAGTACATAAGACTGAAAACCCGTCTTGAAGAGAAGCAGGCAATAAGAAAAGCAGAGATACTCCAGTTAGCAAGGCAGTTCTCATTTTTCTGGAAAGAGGTTATGCTACAGGAGTATATCCCTAACAGCAAGGAACTGGATAGAATCATTGTATATTTAGAGGAGAAGCAAGGGGAAGTGCAAAGCGCGAAAGAAGAGGTTTATGGTGAGAGGGACCGGTTGAAGCTGCAATGTGAGCAGATTAAGTGGGAGCTTAATGCCTTTTCTGGCAAAGAGGAAGAACTCTTTCATTACCAGGAAAGGGAGAAAAGCTTAAAAGAAAAGGATGAAGAAATTCAGACGGAAATAAAGGCAGTAGCGGCTGCCATCAGTACAATCAGGATTTTATCACAGCAAATTCATGATTCATTTGGGAGCACCCTAAATCGTAAGATATCCGACTTAATAGCAGGAATAACAGATGAGAAATACCACCGGATAGTAATAGATGAGAATCTTGAAATGAAAGCAGAGATGAAGGAGGAATACAGGCCCTGGGACAAATTAAGTACCGGAACCATGGAGCAGTTTTTGCTAGCGCTAAGATTAAGTGTCTCTGATATCATGTATCAGAAGGGACTTCCCCTTCTCTTGGATGACTGTTTTGCCTATTATGACGATAAGAGAACCCGTAAAGCCCTCGAATATCTTGGGAAAAGCGGCAGGCAAATACTTCTTTTCACCTGTCATAACAGGGAACGGGAGATTCTGGAGAGCATTGGGATACCGTTTCATTATATTGACCTGGGAAGTTACAATTAAAAATTCCTGTGACATTTTCGCTTTTGTAGCGGGATATAAATATTTACAACCTGGCCATCAGAGTTTGCGTTAACGGGTAATGTTATTGTGAATCGCGTAAATTTGTACCTGCAGTTTAAAGCATTGCAGGTCCCTAGAAAGGTATGGTTATTGCTATGGCAACAAATAAAAAGCAGAAGAAAAAAAAGAATAAACGCTTAAGACAGAAGATCAGGCTGATACTGTTATCAGTATTTTTGGTGTTTTCTCTTCTTTTCCTTGCGGGATGCCTGTATTTTGACTACCGCTACGGAGATGATTTTGTGGAATATCAAAAACAGGCCAACGAGCTGGTAAGCAACTCGACTCCGGAAACCTTCAGACAGATGGAGACCAGCCTTGTCTATGACACCAACAAGAAACTTTTATCTGTATTAAAAGGTGAAAAGGATGTTTATTACCTGGAATATAAAGAAATACCCCAGCTTGTAGTTCAGGCCATGATCTCCATTGAAGATAAAAAATTCTTAGAGCATGGAGGTGTTGATTTAAATGCCAATATCCGTGCTGCTCTGGCGTTGATTAAACATAGGGGTAAGATAACCCAGGGAGCCAGCACCATTACCCAGCAGTTGGCCAGAGGTATTTTCTTAAGCAATGAAGTAAGTTATGAAAGAAAATTAAAAGAGATATTTATTGCGGTAGACCTGGAGAAGAAATACAGTAAGAAGCAGATCATGGAATTCTATCTCAATAATATTTATTTTGCTAACGGTTATTATGGTATTCAGGCGGCCAGTAAAGGTTATTTCAATAAAAATGTAGATAAGCTGAGCTTATCCCAGATTGCATTCCTTTGTGCGATACCAAATAACCCTACTTTATATGACCCCCTGGATTATCCGGAAAACACCACAAAGAGAAGGGATAGAATCCTTCTCCAGATGTACAGGGATGGTCAGATCAGCAAGGCTGAATATGATGAAGCAGTAGCAGAAAAAATGAAGATAAAAACCAAGAAGGTTGATAAGAATAATTACGTTGAAACTTATGTCTTCTATACTGCAACACGAGCATTAATGGAAGCAGAAGGTTTTGTGTTTCGCACGGAATTTGACAGCGATGCTGACAAGGAAGAGTACGATAAGGAATACAACGAGACCTATACCAAGTATCAGAAATCTCTTTATTACGGAGGTTACAGAATCTATACCTCCATTGATATGGAAAAACAGGAAGCACTACAACAAGCGGTAGATACCACCCTGACTGACTTTACAGAGAAAAACAAGGACGGTACTTATGAATTTCAGGGAGCAGCGGTATCCATTGATAATGAAACCGGTAAGGTAGTTGCAATAGTAGGCGGCAGATATCAGGAGTCACAGGGTTATACCCTTAACAGGGCTTATCAGAGCTTCCGTCAGCCGGGTAGTTCCATCAAGCCGCTTATTGTATACACACCTTCCTTTGAGAATGGTTACTATCCTGACAATGTGGTGAATGACCATAAATTCAAAGGAGGACCTTCCAATGCAGATGGTAAGTATCTTGGAAAGATATCTGTTCGAACAGCGGTAGAAAAATCTAAGAATACCATTGCCTGGCAGCTTTTTGAAGAGCTTACACCGAAGGTGGGGTTATCTTATCTCCTCCATATGAATTTCGCTAAGATTGATAAGAATGACTATTACCCGGCAGCTTCACTGGGAGGTTTTACCTATGGCGTCAGTCCTCTTGAAATAACCTCTGCTTATGCGGCTTTGGAAAATGACGGCGTATACAGAGCACCTACTTGTATTCTTACCATAAAGGATTCAGAGGGCAATGTAATAGTAGAGAATAAAACAGCAAAGAAGCAGGTATACAGTGAAAATGCCGCTAGAATAATGACGGATGTAATGACGGGTGTTATAAAGAACGGTACCGGCAGAGGTCTTGGACTTGATAATATGATAAGTGCCGGTAAGACAGGTACTACAAACGATAAGAAAGACGGCTGGTTCGTAGGATATACACCCTATTACACAACGGGAGTCTGGGTTGGTTATGATATCCCCAAGTCCACCAGCAGTTTATCAGGAGCAAGCTATCCCGGAACAATCTGGAAAACATACATGAATGTTATCCATAAGGGCTTGGAGAATATTTCCTTCCCTGCTTATACAGATAATAGAACCGATGCAGAGAAAGCGGAAGATCAGGGAATCACCCCAACGCCAACCCCAACGGATACCCCAACACCAACTCCAACGGATACCCCGACCCCAACCCCAACAGATACCCCGACTCCCACACCGGAAGATCCTGATGACTGGGAAGATGGCTGGGAGGAGCCGGGAGTGACAGAGGAACCCACCAATCCGGACACTACCCAAGGTGGTGAAGAGGACGGAAACGGCAGTGATGGCGGGCAGAATAACAGCGGTGAGAATGGAGATGAGGAAAGCGGTACCGGGGATGGAGAAACCATACCCTAAATAAAATTTCTTAAAAATTCCTGAGTATCAGTATTGACTCTATTGTAACAGCAGGGTTTATACTTATTTCATTGGGGCCCCAATAAAAATCTGAGTATTAAATATTAACTTATAAATACCCAGAAAGGAAAATGAATGTTTAAAATAGGAGAATTCGCAAAATTAAACAGAGTGACCATAGCAACCTTAAGGCATTATGATGTTCTGAATCTGTTAAAGCCAGTGAAAACCGATGAACTGACCGGTTATCGCTATTACTCGGCGGAACAGATGACAATCCTTAATCGTATTTTGAATCTAAAGGATATGGGATTTTCCCTGGAGGAGATTCTGCTTATTGTAAAGGAAAACAAGGGAAAAGAGACTTTAAAGGAGCTTCTTGCTTTCAAGCAGTCTCAAATACAGAACAATATTGAAAGAGAACAAGAACGTCTTAATCTGTTAAAAGGCTATATGGAATACCTGGATCAGGAGGGCACTACAATGGAATATGATGTTATCTTTAAGAAAACAGAAGAAATCAAGGTGGCAGGTTTAAGGGATATAATCCCTGATTATCCTGCGCAAGGACATTTGTGGGAAGAGCTGGTAAGTTATATTGAGAGCAACAAAGGAAAGATAATACCACCCTGTCTGGTAATTTATTATGATAACAAAGGGCTTGAGAATGCAGTGGATGCAGAAGTGCTGGAAGCCATCACCGGAGAGTTAAAGGGCAGTGACCGGATTAATGTACGAAACCTTGAATCTGTTTCGGCAGCCTGTGTTGTACACAAAGGTCCCTATAAGACGATAGGGCAAGCCTATAAGGCAGCTTCAGACTGGATTGAGGAAAACGGTTATGCCATAAACGGACCTCAGCGAGAGCTTTATTTAAAGGGTGAGTGGAACTCGGAAAATGAAGAAGAATATATAACGGAAATACAGATACCCGTTGAAAAGAATTCCTGACGAAATACTTTGGTACTGAAAAGAAGAAAACTTTCAGCACTTAGGAGAGGGAGTATATAGTAACCTTATGGAATGCCATGTGTTCGGTCATAAAGTGAGACTGTCACAGGGCGAAGGTTCAGCCAGCTACAAAGATATAAGTGATTATCTGTTCTCAGCAGCAAGAAGTATAGTGAACATTGTCTTATAAAGGGGGGGCTAAAGCAGCCCCCCTTAATGTTACTTCTTAACCTTTGCCAGAATATTCTGAATACGCTCTGTGGGATTTAACAGTTTGCTGATAGAAGAATCATGGTTTAAGGTATCTATTAACAAAGCGATATATTTGCTCATGTCTACATTGATATAGTAAGGTCTGGACAGCAGTTCTTCTGTCTGATATACCAGGTTAGTGGTGAGAACACGATAGATTAAGCCCTGTTCATAAGCTTCATCAAATTTGGAGAGTCCATTCGTGAATAAACCAAAAGTGGAAGCTACGAAAATTCTGCCTGCTTTGCGTCTCTTTAATTCCTTGGCAACATCAATCATACTCTCTCCGGAAGAAATCATATCATCAATGATAAGCATATCCTTTCCTTCAATGTCGGAGCCTAAGAACTCATGGGCAACAATTGGATTACGGCCATTGACAACAGTGGTGTAATCTCTGCGCTTGTAGAACATACCAAGGTCTACGCCTAACACATTTGCGAAATAAATGGCACGGTTCATACCGCCTTCATCGGGGCTTATTACCATCATGTTATCGGAGCTGATATTAAGATCCGGTACATGGTTTACAAGTGCTTTGATAAACTGATAAGTAGGCTGTACGGTTTCGAAGCTCTTTAACGGAATAGCATTCTGTACACGGGGATCATGAGCATCAAAGGTTATAATACTCTCAACTCCCATATTCGTCAGCTCCTGTAATGCAAGAGCGCAGTCCAGTGATTCTCTGGAGCTTCTTCTATGTTGTCTGCTTTCATAGAGAAAAGGCATGATAACTGTAATTCTTCTAGCCTTGCCTCCTACCGCTGCAATAATTCTTTTAAGATCCTGATAGTGGTCATCGGGTGACATATGGTTGGTATGTCCGCATACCGAATAAGTTAAACTGTAGTTGCAAACGTCCAGAAGCAGGTAAAGGTCGGAACCGCGAACGGATTCTTTGATTACACCTTTTGCCTCACCGGTACCAAATCTGGGGCAGTGAGCATCGATTAAGTAGGAATCACGCTGATAACCTGCAAAGGCAATAGTGGATGTGTGCTCGCTTTCCCTTGCTCTGCGCCAGTCTACAATGTAGTCGTTAACTTTCTGTCCAAGGGTTTTGCTGCTTTCCAGAGCAATCATGCCCAATGTGCCGACGGGAATCGTTTCTAGTATTTTTTCTTGCTGCGGCATTTCGTTTGACCTCCAATTGATTTTAGGGAGTTAAAGTATCTTAAACCCCATTGTTTAGGATAAATTGATTATGTGAATTATTCAGTACATTTTATTCTTAAAATTCGTTTCGACTGAACCGTCACGAAAAATGTCCATTAACGTTATACCATTATCGTTAAAGTTAGTCAAGGCTAAAACAGTTTTTTTAGTCGAATATCCTCACCTATGATCTTTAAGAGAGTGAAATTACTGGCAATTCTTGAGAATACCCTTTCGCTGTAGAGCGTGTTAATATTGTCAAGGGACAGATTGGTGGAGATGACAGTGGACTTGTTTCGAAGCAGCCGTTCATTAATGCAAAGGTAGAGCTGAACATTTACAAATGCATTGGTAAGCTCTGTGCCAAGATCGTCTATGATCAGCATGTCGCAGTCCAATATATATTCAAATTGGCTGCCGGCTTCGAAATTTTCTTCCCCTTTGCCGAATTTATTCTTCTCAAGGATATCAAACAGCTGAAAAGCAGTGAGATAGATTACCGTAAAAGCTTTATCTAATAATTCCTTGGCAATACAATTGGCCAGGAAGGTCTTTCCAACGCCGGTATTTCCGTAAAGCAGAAGGTTGCCTTTTACGGTATCGAAGGAGTCAATAAAGTTTTTGCACTCTTTTACCACCCTTGCAATATTATCCCTGGGGGAGGTTTGGGTAGAGGGGTCAATGTAATCTTCAGCATAATAGGAGAAAGAGAAAGAACTGAAATTTTCTCTGCTGATAGCTTCCTTCATGTTGGACTGGGAATAGACAATATCCACAATAGCCTGCTTAAAGCAATGGCATTTTTCATTTCCAATATAACCGGTATCTTTGCAGTCCGGACACTGATAACGCAGCTTTAGAAAATCAGCCCGGTATCCGTGGGCTTTCAATAGGGCTTCCCTGCGTTTATCGGCACCTTTTGCTACCAGCTTCAGATTCTCCAGAGCTTCTTCCTTACCCGTCAGCATTTGCCTGGCACTTTCAATAGCGCAGGTTACTATTTCATCGTCAATTTCCTTTAAGGCAGGAATCTTCCCATAGGCCTCCTCCATTCGGATATCCAGTGCGTGCTTGGCTTCCAGCTGCCTGTTGTCATAGTCCCGCAGGATTTTGTTGTATTGATAGTTTTTAAGAGCCATAGGGGTTTTTCTCCTTCTAAAAACATATAGTCCAGCCAGCCTTGTCCGGGTCTGCAGCAGGCTGTGCAATGAAACGTGATTAATTCATCTTTTTCTGAAGCAGCTTCTGTTCCATGGACGAATAGTCCGCCTCCGTATAGGAGCGCTGAGGAAAAGCATTGAACCGGTTTTGGGCAGCTGTCTGAGGTTTGGCAGATTTTCCGGAATTAGCAGCGGTCATAGCGGCAGCTTTTGCAGCATTGGCGGCCTTGTCCTTGGAATGCTCTTCATCCAGCTTGCTTATCTGTGATAATTCCTTTACGCCTTTTTTATTCCAGTTCTCCAGTATTTTATCCGCATATTTAAAATCCGGCTTCTGGGTAAGCAGTATGGTACGGTTGCAGGCCTCCACGATGATATCGATGGAGAAACCGAATTTGTTCAGCCATTTTTCTATAAATTGCTTCTCAATCTGACCGGGTGCCCTGTTTAACCCAAAAGCTTTGTTGATGGCCGTGTAATTGCTGTTATAAAGAGCGGTTTTGGCTTCGGCTTTTTCTACGGTATCCACCCCTTCTTCTGCCCAGGAAAGAGCAACGGCTTCTATGTAGGACGGATTCTTCTTGTTCTTAGAGATACAGTATTCGTATAAATACATGATAAGCTCTGCGGAGAAACCAAGGCTTTCATAAAGGTATAGGATCAGCTGCAGATCCATGGGTTTGATCAAACGGTCCAGGTAGATCTCAATTATGTTCAGCAGCCATTTGACCTCGTCATTTTCTGTCAGCTGCTTTATCTGAGCTTCGGAATAGGTGGGCTTTTCAAACATATGTGCCTTCCTGTCCTCCGGGATTCGGGCATTTGACATATCAGCATATGCGGTTTCATCCGTTGGGCTGTCATCATAAGAGGATTTGTCATAACTGTTGTTAGTATAAGCACCGGTCTCCGAATTATTCTCCGTTAATCCACTCTTTGCATAATCCTCCTCAGCGGAGGAAGCAGGATAAACAGGGGCGGTGTAGCTGGTCTTTTGGTTACCATCAGGGTAGCTTTGATTGTATGTATTTTCATTTGTGATTTCGGATTCTTTGGATTCCGGATCATTTATTGTCATGGAAATAATTTCTTTTTTGCTGTCTCTTTCCAAACGAATCAGGTTAACCTTTTCCCAGTAGCTAAGAGCACGTATAATATCTTTTTCTGTTTCGTCCAGGTGATCGGCGATGGATGAGATGGTAATAGATACATCACCGAAACTATGTACGCAGCGAAGCAGATAAAGATATACCTTCACATAAGAACCGCTGGCAACAGGCATATATTCATCAATAAAAGAGTTGGGTACCAGGGTTACACCCCGTTCGCGGCTGGTATTTAACAGTATTGCACTCATATTTATTAACCTCTCATTTCCTTTGTAAGTCATATTGTAACATAGAGCATTGGGATTGGAAATAGGCTAATTTCCGGGAAAGCTTTGGGGGATAAAATTGTGGATAATGTGGATAATGTGGAAATGAAGCAGAATTTTATTGTAAAATAATGTAAAAACAACCGGAAAGCTGTAATAATGGCTAGCTGATAAATTACTTTAACCAGCTTAAGGTAATTTGTGAATGGAATAAAAAATCCACAGCCTTATCACAGTGAAATTGTTGATAAGGTTGTGGATAATGTGGATAACTATAGTCCTAAAATGGCATTTCCAATGGTTACAACGTCTCCGGCGCCCATAGTTATCAACAAATCGCCGTTAGTACAATTTTCTAATAAATAATTTTGTATTTCATCAAAAGTCGAAATATGGATGACATCCTTGCCTTTTTCCTTTAATAAAGCTTCCAAATCCTTGGAAGAAATGTCACCTGGATCCAATTCCCGGGCAGCATAGATATCAGTCAGTACAATTTTATCCGCCAGAGACAGGCTTTCCGCAAATTCCTTTAAGAAGGAGCGGGTCCTGGTATAGGTATGGGGCTGAAATACACACCACAGACGGCTGTGAGGATAGTTTTTGGCTGCTGTAAGAGTTGCGGTAACCTCAGTGGGATGGTGCGCATAATCATCGATAACCGTAACACCTGCTATGGTGCCTTTGTATTCAAAACGGCGTTTTGTTCCGGTAAAACGGGATAAGGATTCCTGGATTGTTGTCAAAGGAATATCTAAGTTTCTGGCAACAGCCACTGCAGGCAGTGAGTTGGAAATATTATGGTCTCCTACCACATGCAGATGAATCTCGCCAAGCAGTACTCCGTCTTCATAAAGACTGTATTGACCGAAACCATTTGCATCATAATGAATATTTCCGGCAAAGTAATGGTGCTTGGCACCGGCTGAAGGAGCGCACTCCTCTTTTGTGCTGTAAGTAATATAAGGACAGTTCAGTTCACCGGTAAAAAGGGATATATTTTCTATATCAGCGTTTACGACAAGGAGTCCATCGTCGGGCAGAAGATCGGTAAAAGACTTAAAGGAGTTACGGATATCTGACAGATCCTTAAAGAAATCCAGATGTTCCTCTTCGATATTTAGTATTATTCCTGTCGTAGGATTGAATTTTAAGAAACTATTGGTATATTCACAAGCCTCCGTTACAAAGTGCTCTGATTTTCCAATTCTTATATTTCCGCCGATGCCGTCTAAAATTCCGCCAACGGAAACAGTTGGATCAAGACCAGCATCCAATAACAGCAGGGATATCATGGAAGTAGTGGTAGTCTTTCCGTGGGTACCGGATACTGCGATGGCATCAGGATAGCATTTCATTATCTGTCCTAAGAGTTCAGCTCTGTCTATTACCGGTATGCCAAGTTCTCTGGCGGCCATAAGTTCAGGATTGTTTTCCTTTACAGCTGTGGTATAAACGACCAGCTTTACATCGTTAGTTATATTTGAAGGACGTTGACCATAAAATACAGTAATGCCAAGCCCTTCCAAATGATCAGTAGTGGTACTTGCCTTCGCATCGGATCCGGTAATTTCAAATCGTAGGGTATGTAAAAGCTCTGCCAGACCGCTCATGCTGATACCGCCAATGCCTATAAAATGTACTTTGATGGGGGTGTTAAAATCAATCTTAAACATAAGACACTTCCTATTCTTTGTGATTGCTTTCCATTATGGAATTGCAGGGTTAATTTATAAACTGAAACATAATGAACTGAAATAATATAACCTAAATAGTATAACCTTATAAACCTTTGTTTGTATAGCTGTAATGAAAACCAGATATATCATCACATTTGCACACTGTAAAAGATATAGCAACAGTTCAGTTTATATAGTATGAAACCTATTTGTAATTATAATCAATTCCACTAAAAAAACAATTGATTTTTTCGCATACACTCATAATATGATAAATTGCTATTTTGGGAAACTTGGTTAATTAAGAAAGAAATCAATGAATGGAAATGTATCACAACTGTTTTAGACATACCCGGGTAAAAACAAAATGTACTTTGTATTGAATTTTATTGTACAGCAGTTTTGATTATTTCGACAGACAAGTCGAAATTTAGGGTAAAACCACAGAAAAATATTTGAACAAGGGGAAATACATACAAAATTAACCAAAAGGGGGTAATTGAATTTGTTCATTATATATAATGCTATAAAAAATATATATTTTAATAAAATATTTGTAAAATTTATTCACAAACCTGTAAATGAATGGTATAATAATGTCAAATTAAACAACAAGAGGTGATTGCATGATAAAGAAAGAAATGATAGCAATGCTTCTGGCAGGAGGACAAGGTTCAAGACTTGGAGTATTGACCTCTAACATTGCTAAACCCGCAGTAACTTTCGGTGGAAAGTACAGAATCATCGATTTCCCCTTAAGCAATTGTATTAACTCAGGTGTTGATACTGTCGGGGTATTGACTCAATACCAACCCCTTCGTTTAAATACGCACATAGGAATCGGAATCCCTTGGGATCTGGATAAGAATATAGGCGGAGTCTCCATCCTGCCGCCATATGAGAAAAGCACCTACAGTGAATGGTATACCGGTACAGCAAATGCCATATATCAGAACCTGGAGTATATGGAATATTACAATCCGGATTATGTCCTGATACTGGGCGGAGATCATATCTATAAAATGGATTATGAAGCGATGTTAGATTTTCATAAGCAAAAGAACGCAGATATCACCCTGGCTACCATACCGGTTCCATGGGAAGAAGCCAGTCGTTTCGGAGTTGCAATTACAGATAATGACCGAAGGATCACAGACTTTGAAGAGAAACCGAAGGAACCCAGAAGCAATCTTGCGTCTATGGGAATTTACATATTCAGCTGGGAGGTGTTAAAGGAAGCACTGATCACACTCTCGGAGAAAAAAGGCTGCGATTTTGGAAAGCATGTAATACCTTACTGTCATGAAAGAAAAGACAGAATATATGCCTATGAGTATAATGGTTACTGGAAAGATGTAGGAACTCTTGGATCTTACTGGGAAGCCAATATGGAACTTATAGATTTGGTCCCGGTGTTTAATTTGTATGAAGAGTTTTGGAAGATATACACCAAGAGCGATATCATACTTCCTCAGTTTATAGGCGAAGAGGCTGTTATTGATAAAGCCATAATCGGTGAAGGTGCTGAGGTCTACGGTGAAGTGCATAACTCCGTAATTGGTTCCGGCGTTTATATCGGAAAAGGTGCGGTTGTCAGAGACTCCATTATCATGAAATCCACTGTAGTGGAAGACGGAGTTCAAATATACAGAGGCATAATAGCGGAAAATTCCGTAATTGGACAGAATTCAGAGCTTGGTGTGGGGGAAGAGGTACCCAATAGGACTGAGCCGTCAATTTACTCTTTCGGTCTGGTAACTATTGGAGAAGGTTCCGTCATACCCCCAGGTGTTAAGATTGGTAAGAACACTGCAATTAAGGGTATCACTGTCCTGTCCGATTATGAAGAAGGAAATCTTGCCAGCGGAGAGAATCTAATAAAGGCAGGTGAGAGGCTATGAGAGCACTAGGTATCGTTTTAGCCGGAGGTAATAACAATAAGATGCGGGAGCTTTCCCATAAAAGGGCCATAGCGGCCATGCCCATAGCTGGAAGCTACCGAAGCATTGATTTTGTTTTAAGTAATATGAGCAATTCCCATATACAGAAGGTGGCGGTATTCACACAATATAATGCAAAGTCTCTTAATGAGCACTTAAATTCCTCAAAATGGTGGGATTTTGGCCGTAAGCAGGGAGGGCTATTTGTATTTACCCCGACCATCACAGCAGATAACAGCTTTTGGTACAGGGGTACAGCAGACACCATGTATCAGAACCTGAATTTTTTAAAGAGCAGCCATGAGCCTTATGTAATCATTGCTTCCGGAGATGGCATCTATAAGCTGGATTATAATAAGGTATTAGAATACCACATTGAGAAAAGGGCAGATATCACAGTAGTATGCAAGGAGTTGGAGGACGAAGAGGATACCAGCCGTTTCGGAGTTGTAAAAACCGATGAAGAGGACAGAATCATGGATTTTGAGGAGAAACCTTTAAGAGCTGATGATAAGAAGGTGTCCATCGGTGTATATGTTATCAGAAGAAGGCTTTTAATCGAACTTTTAGAGAAATCCGCCGAAGAAGACAGATATGATTTTGTGAAAGACATTCTTATCCGTTATAAGAATGTAAAGAAAATATACTCTTATCCGATTCATACATATTGGAGCAATATCGCTTCTGTAGAAGCTTATTATAATACAAATATGGATTTTCTAAAGAAGGAGGTAAGAGATTATTTCTTTAAGCAGTATCCGGATATCTATTCCAAGATTGATGATATGCCACCGGCAAAATACAATCAGGGTTCTGCGGTAAGTAATAGTATTATCTCCAGCGGCTGTATAGTAAACGGACGTATAGAAAACTCCGTTATTTTTAAAAAAGTATATATCGGCAACAACTGTACGATTAAGAACTCCATTATCTTAAACAATGTCCATATCGGGGATAACACCTATATAGAGAATTGTATTGTGGAGAGCCGAGATACCATCCGGGCGAATTCAACCTATGTGGGAGAGCCGGATAATGTAAAAATCGTCATTGAACGAAATGAAAGATACTTAATGTAAAAAGCAAGAGGATTAATATCCTTTCGCATATAAAAAACAGACAACACTTAAAGGGGGCTATACAAAATGCAGATTACAGATGTTCGTGTACGCAAAGTTAGCAAGGAAGGAAAGATGAAAGCGGTTGTTTCCATCACGATGGATAACGAATTCGTCGTACACGATATTAAAGTTATTGAAGGGGAAAAAGGCTTGTTTATTGCAATGCCCAGCAGAAAAGCAGGGGACGGGGAGTACCGTGATATTGCGCATCCTATCAATTCGGAAACCAGGGATAAGATACAGAAGATTATCCTGGAAAGCTATGAAGTGGCTGCCGAAGAGTATGATGAAAAAATAGAAGCTTAAACAGCTTAAGAGCTTTCATTGCTCCAGGAAGGAGCTGCCGCATAGGACTGTGGCAGCTCCTTTTTGGTAATTTTCCAATGTAAGCTGCTCATCAAGAGTTTGCTGTGTTTGGGTTATGAAATCCGTTGCACGTAACCTGCTTTATAGAGTATAATAAGTATAAGGTAATGATGACGAAGAAAGGAGCCGTAACATGAAAAAAATAACCAGGTTAATGTTAGGAATAGGTATTCTTTTTGCTATAATGTTCGGGGTTAATTTTCGGTATCATATCAGCAGTAACGTGACGGATAATGTTTTAAGTGAAAAAGAGAGCAACGGAGACTTTATTCTGGAGGTCAGAGAAGCCATGCTGCAAGGCGATGAAAAGAAGGTGCTCCAGTATACCGGCAACGTAGAGGATATGGAATGGTTCACAGAAGAGGTAATCGATCAGGTGTATGCTATAGATGATAAGAGCACTTCAGGTGATCATGACTATTTAAAATATAAGGTTAACAGCATATATGCCCATATAGTGGGACTTGGGAATAAACTGACAGTTACCTACGAATTTAAATACAATGAAGTTTACGAAGAAACCTTGTTGGTGGATGAGACCATCAAGCAATTGTTTGAAGAGTGGAAGCTGGCTGAATTAAGTGATTTTGAGAAAATAAAGAAGATACACGATTTTATTGTAGAGAATGCTTCTTATGATACATCCGTAACAGATTATTCCGCTTATGATAACCTTATTGGCAAAAGTTCCACTTGTCAGGGTTATATGAGCATTGCTTATAAAATGTTTACAGAAGCAGGAATCCCAGCCAGGATTATTACAGGAATAGGCAATAATGACAGCCATGGCTGGAATATCGTACAGCTTAATGGCTTGTGGTACAACATCGACTGTACCTGGGATGATCCTCTTACCAAGAGTGGAAAGAGCTTGCTGTTATACGAATATTTCCTTAAATCTGACAAGGATTTTAGCGGTCATGTAAGAGACGATGAATTTAATACAGAAGATTTTTATGCAGAGTATCCTATGGCAGAGGAATCTTATAAATGGAAATAAAATACTCAGCAAAAAGGTTAAGTAATTTCCATAAATGACGAAATATTCCATATAGAATAATTAAGGTGGGATGGTCATGAAAATTGGAGCAATGCAAGAGAACAGATATATAAAAGTTTCTGGCGCAGATTTGCAAGAACAGCCAATAAACAAAAAAAATGATAAGAATAACCAGGAAATAAGGTCCATTTATGCAGGAAATCTTAACTTGGTCCGGGACCCTGTTGAGATTACAAAGAAAAATGGTCAAAAGCAGGCAATCAGGGCAATATTGGAGACCTTCTCGAAAGAATTGGATGTAGATACTAATATAAATGAAATGAGAACGAAACAGGAAGAGCTGCGGGCCGAAATGTCTGTGTATCATGATAAATTAGCATCCGTTCAGAAGATGAAGGAGGAAATTCGTAAGGGCTATGAGGTATCGGAGTACTCTCAGGAGGAAATGGATGTAAATCTCATAATGAAAGGTGTGAATAATCCGGAAGCTCTTACGGATGAAGAAAAGCAGCAGTTGGAGGCCATCGGTTCACTGACAGATTTTCAGAAGGAAATACTTGAATGCAATAAGATAGAGACTTATTGGAACAATAATCTGAACAATGCCAACCGTTCCATAAATAGTATCAGTATTGCCGTAAATTCCATACAACTGGATAGGCAAAAGCATAATCCTGTCTTAGCGGCAAAAGAAGCCGCCCAGGATATTATAGATATTACATCTAAAGAAGTCATTGGTATGCTGTTGGAAGAATCAAAGGACACAATAGATGAGAAGATCAACAATAGCGACGATGCAGAAAAAGCTGACGAAGCAGATGCAAAGAACGATAAAGAGCAAACAGACAAGGTAGCAGCAGAAACCGAGGAGCTGCTGTCTAATTATAAAGCGAAGCAGGAAGAAATGCTGAAGAAGCTGCAAAAGCAGGCACAAATCAGTAATATGCTCATGGATGATCTGAAAGGCATATTTTTGGATCTTCGCTATTAAACATAATAACCAGGAGCCTGAGGGAAGTAATAAAATGGATCAGGCTCTTCTCATTATAATAAGTATAAGAGAGTATTCTATTAATTTTCTATATCTGCAATATTTCCATTGATTAACTTCGCCAGAAACTCTCCCACATCTGCCTCTGCCTCCTCCAAGTCCAGATTGTTCTTTACAGCAACAGCCTCCGTTAAAGCTTCCGGAGTGATAACCCCTCTCATCATCCGATCCCAGAGGAAGATACCGGTTTCGTTTATGGAAGGCAAGCCGTTAACTGCTCCATTATTGGAATCTCCGTCTTTTACGATACAGAATTCGCCGCCCAGTTCCTTTACGGAAAAACCTTTCTTAAGAGTAATTGTTTTTATCTTCATAAAACACCAGCCTTTCTGTTGGATTTGTATTAAGCTTAGCATATGTAAAAGGCAGAATCTATGCATAAAACGATACAAGAATAAAGAGAAAATACTGTTTTTATAGCTCTTTTTATTCCTTGCCATAATTTTTGAATTCGTATATAATTAAAATAGCTATAACTTTAAAAGAGAGTATTGAATAGTTATAATTCTTATTTACAATAATAGTGACTGTAATGTCAGTTATAATAGTCGCTGATACTGGAAGGATTAAGAACCCAGTATCATTACAGGGCGGATCGAAAGATGCGTTCTATTCTCGTATGCAAAAAAGTGGAAGCTTTCCTGGTATAAAAATTCCATTTGTAAAAAAAGAACTAAAAATTTGTAATATAAAAGGACAGGTAGAAATAATGTACATTATAGTTGGACTTGGAAATCCCTCCAGAGAATATCAGGCCACCAGGCATAATATCGGATTCGATGCCATTACAAGGCTGTCGGATGATTTCCGTATTCCTCTGGATTTTAAGAAACATAAGGCGATTTGTGGAAAAGGCATGATTGCAGGAGAAAAGGTTATTCTGGCCCAGCCTCAGACTTATATGAATCTAAGCGGAGAAAGTGTCAGAGAATTGCAGGACTTTTATAAGGTGGCCCCTGAAAATATCATTATCATATATGATGATATCAGTCTGGAACCGGGTAAACTAAGAATCCGTACCAAGGGCAGTGCCGGAGGGCACAACGGTATAAAGAGTATTATTTCCCATCTTGGAACAGAGGAATTTCCAAGAATTCGTGTCGGTGTGGGAGATAAGCCGGCTGGCTGGGATCTTGCAGATTATGTACTGTCACGTTTTTCTTCAGAAGAACAGCCGATTATCAGAGAGGCACTAGGAAAGACTTCGGAGGCTGTAAAGGCCATTTTAACAGATGGTATGGAACCAGCCATGAATCAATATAACAGAAAATAAGGAGGCACTTCCTTGAAAACCTTTATTAATCCTCTTAAGGAATTAAAAGAATTTAATGAAATAAAGGACAGTTTGACCCTGAAAAATACACCCGTTCAGATAACCGGATGTATTGATTCCCAGAAATGCCACCTTATATATGGGTTTGGGGAAGAATATTCCCAGAAATTAATTATTACTTATAACGATTTAAAAGCGAAAGAAATCTGCGAAGATTATAAGCTCTATGATAAAAATGTCTTCTTCTATCCTGCTAAGGACATTATTTTCTATAGTGCGGATATACATGGAAATGCAATTGTCAGGGAACGCCTTAAGATACTAAAGCGGCTTCTGAACAAAGAACCGGTAACCATTGTAACCACCATTGACGGTGGAATGGACAGGATTCTGCCTCTTAATTTCCTTATGAAGAATGTTATTACCATAAAAGAAGGGGAAGCCTGTGATTTATCAAAGCTTCAGGCGGCCTTATCCCATATGGGCTATGAAAGGCAGGGGCAGGTAGAAGGTCCCGGCGAGTTTGCGGTAAGAGGAGGGATTCTTGATATTTTTCCTCCGGCGGAGGAGTGTCCCTACCGAATAGAATTTTGGGGGGATGATATTGACTCTATCCGTTCCTTTGATGTAGGCAGCCAGCGTTCCATAGACCGGCACGAAGAGCTGATGATCTTTCCGGCGGCAGAAATCGTCTTAAGTACAGAAAGACTCCAGGCAGGACTAAAGAAGCTGGAGGAAGAGAAGACAGCCCATGTAAAACGATTAAGGGAACAGATGAAAACGGAAGAGGCTTTCCGTATACAAGGCATTATTGATGATTTCAAGGACAACATTGAGAGCTTTCAGGGATCTGTTGGAATTGACAGCTATATCCGATATTTCTATGAAGAAACCGTCTCTCTTTTTGATTATTTTGACAGAGAAGATTCCCTTGTGTTCTTAGACGAACCGGTCAGAGTACAGGAAAGAGGAGAAGCAGTAGAAACCGAGTTCAGAGAAGGTATGATCGGAAGAATTGAAAAAGGATATATTCTTCCCGGGCAAAGCGATGCGGTCTATAGCTATAAGGAACTTTTGGCGGGACTGAACCAGATGAACCTTATGCTGCTTAGCACTATGGATCTAAGGCTCGCAGGTTTTACGATAAAAAATAAGTGGGATATGACAGTTCGTTCGGTTAATCCCTATAATAACAATTTTGACATTTTGGTGCAGGATCTCCTTAAATGGAAAAAGAGCGGTTACAGAGTATTATTGCTCTCTCCTTCAAAGACACGTGCCAAACGTCTGTCCGATGATCTGAGAGAGCATGGACTAAATGCTTTTTACAGTGAAGATATGGACAGAGTCATATTAAAGAGTGAGATAATGGTAGCAGGGGGGAACCTTCATAAAGGTTTTGAATACCCTCTTATTAATCTTGTGGTCATTTCTGAAAGTGATATCTTCGGAGCGGAAAAGAAGAAAAAGAAAAAGATCAGAGAATACGACGGAAAGAAGATTCAGAGCTTTGCCGACTTAAATATCGGTGACTATGTTGTTCATGAAAACCATGGACTTGGTATCTACAGAGGTATCGAAAAAATAGAAGTAGATAAGGTGACAAAGGATTATATCAAGATTGAATACGGCGGTGGCGGAGTACTTTATATCCTGGCTACAGGCCTTGATGTCATACAGAAATATGCCGGAAGCGATTCTGGTAAACATAAGCTGAACAAATTAAATTCTGTAGAGTGGAAGAATACCAAGACAAAAGTAAAAAGCGCGGTGAAGGAAATAGCCAGGGAACTGGTGGAATTATATGCGAACAGGCAGCAGAAGGAAGGTTATGCCTACAGTCCGGATACAGTATGGCAGAATGAATTTGAAGAAATGTTTCCCTATGAGGAAACGGATGATCAGTTAAGAGCTATTGAAGAAACGAAAAAAGACATGGAAAGCACCAGAATTATGGATAGGCTTGTCTGCGGTGATGTAGGTTATGGTAAGACGGAAATCGCCATCAGAGCAGCGTTTAAAGCAGTGGCAGACGGAAAACAGGTGGTTGTTCTGGTGCCCACAACCATTCTGGCCCAGCAGCACTATAATACCTTTGTACAAAGAATGATGGATTTTCCCGTAAGCATTGATATGCTTTCGAGGTTTAAGACTCCGGCCCAGCAGAAATCCGTAATGGAGAGAGTAAAACGAGGCAGTCTGGATATTCTGATTGGTACCCACAGGGTCCTTTCCAAGGATATTCAGTTTAAGAATCTTGGACTTCTTATAGTAGATGAGGAGCAGCGTTTTGGTGTTACCCATAAAGAGAAGATAAAGCAGTTAAAAGGGGATGTGGACGTACTTACACTTACGGCAACACCAATTCCCAGGACCCTTCATATGAGCCTTATCGGAATCAGGGACATGAGTGTCTTAACGGAGCCACCGGTAGACAGGATGCCGATTCAGACCTTTGTACTAGAGCATAATGAAGAAATCATACGAGAAGCTATTCATCGTGAGCTGGCGAGGGATGGGCAGGTTTATTATGTCTATAACCGGGTAAACGGAATTGATGAGGTGGCAGGAAAGATTGCCAATCTGGTACCGGAGGCCAATGTATCCTTTGCCCACGGGCAGATGAGTGAGAGAGAGCTGGAGAGAATTATGTTCAGCTTTATAAATGGAGAAATTGATGTATTGGTGTCCACTACCATCATTGAAACGGGCTTGGATATTTCAAATGTGAATACCATGATAATTGACGATGCCGACAGGCTTGGACTATCCCAGCTTTACCAGTTAAGAGGAAGAGTGGGAAGAAGCAACCGAACCGCCTACGCATTTTTAATGTATAAAAGAGATAAGATGCTGAAAGAAATTGCTGAGAAGAGACTTCAGGCCATTAAGGAGTTTACAGAGCTTGGCTCCGGCTTTAAGATTGCTATGAGAGATCTGGAAATCAGAGGTGCCGGTAATCTGCTGGGAGCACAGCAGAGCGGTCACATGGAAGCAGTGGGGTACGACCTGTATTGCAAGATGTTAAATGACGCCGTTAAGTCCATGAAAGGGGAGGTATCAGAGGAAGAGACCTTTGAAACCACCGTTGATATGGACGTGGATGCCTTTATTCCTGCAACCTATATTAAGAATGAGTTTCAGAAGCTGGATGTATATAAGAGAATTGCAGATATAATGACAGAAGAGGAATTCCTTGATATGCAGGAGGAACTGGTGGACCGATTCGGGGATATGCCGGCCAGTGTCAATAATTTGTTAAATATAGCCTATATCAAATCCCTCTGTCACAGTGTTTATGTTACTTCACTGGTATACCGGGGAGAGGAAATAAAGCTTGTATTATATTCTAAAGCCAAGCTGTCAGTAGAACGGATACCGGAACTGATAAAGAAATACGAGCCTAATATCAAGCTGATGCCGGAAGCAAACCCATATTTTCTGTATTCGGTAAAAAAAGTTCAGGGTAAAGGAAAGATGGATGTCTTATCCTTATTCGAGCTGATAAAAAATATCCTTGCAGATGTAAAGTTATTGCTTGAAGGCAATTAATCCCTTATAATGAATGAAGTGAAAGAAAATAAGCTGTTAACAGTAATTATAAAACGGATAGCTTTAAGAAACAGAAAGCGTTTAATGGATTGCATTTAGGATTACAGCTTGCCATAGAAAGGATTGAAAAGCTTCATGAAAAAATATCTAAAAAAAGCAGTATGTATATTAATAGCCGCTGCCCTGCTCGTAAGCTTAACCGGCTGTAAGGAGAAAACGGAGGAGAAGCAGAAGGGGAACGTTAACAATACGCCATCCGTAACTGAAACCGTAACCGTAACGCCTACAGAAGCAGAAGAAACGAAGGAGAACCGGGGAGAACTGGTTGTTACTGTTGGAAACAATAAAGTATATTACAATGAATCCATGCTGTATTTTATGTTTATGAAAGCTCAGTATGAGGCCTATTTCGGAGATGCAGTCTGGGGCTATGAAGTAAGTGCTGGAACTACTTTTGAAGATCAGGCGAAGGAAGAGATTCTGAATCTTATTACCCAGACAAAGATTGTTGTTGAGAAATCCGAGGGTTATAATGTTGCGCTGACAGAAGAGGAAGAAGCCACGGTGCTTGAGAATGCTGCAAACTATTACGCCGGCATAACAGAAGCGGATAAAGAAAAATACGGCTTTACGGAAGATTTGATCCGTAAGTTCTACCGGGAGAATCTGATATACCAAAAGGTCTATGATGCGGTTACCATGAATGCGGATACAGAGGTTACCGATGACGAAGCGAAGCAGATAACCGTTGATCATATACTCCTTAAGACCACGGTAAGCAAAGACGGAAAAGATGAACCTATGACCGAGGCAGAGAAGAAAACTGTCCGCAAGAGAGCTGTCCAGCTGTTAAAGGATGCCCAAAAAACAGAAGATTTCAAAAAGCTGGCAGAAGCCAATACGGAAGATTCCCAGGTGGAATATACCTTTGGAAAAGGTGAAATGGTAGCTCCGTTTGAAGAAGCTGCCTTTGCTCTGAAAACAGGAGAATTAAGCCCTATTGTGGAAACGGAATACGGTTATCACATTATTTACTGCGTCAGTGATTTTGACAAAGATGCTACGTTAGAGAAAAAAGAAGAAATTATTGAAGACAGACAAAACGAATTGTTTAAGAAGCTTTATGAAGAATGGTCACAGAACTATAAGGTAGAGGTAAAGGAAAAGGTTTGGACAGTTATGACCTTGAGAAACGAAAGTACAGAGGAGCCAGAAGGCGCAGAAGCTACAGGAGAGGTAACAGCAACTCCTGCACCTTAGGCCTTCAGATCTTTGGTAAGCCACAAGGTCATCAGGGCAAGTGCCGATCCTAAAACAATACCTCCAAGAACATCGGTCGGATAATGGACAAACAGGTATAGTCTTGAAAAGCCAATAAGGGAAGCCAGAATGAGAAAAATGCTTCCGCTTTTTCTCTCTCTGGCAAACAGGATTACGGCTGCTGTAAAAGATGACATGGTATGACCGGAAGGAAAAGAATAAGAAAGGGGGGCCCTTATCAGGTCAGGATATCCTGTTAATCTGGTAAAGGGCCTTTCTCGTGCAAAAAGAGGTTTTAGTATACCGTCACATAACAAAAGCTCAAAGATCAGGGCAAGGGTGAGTATAATACCCCATTTGCGGTTCTTCTGCGATAAAACCAGTATAAGTGCAATGGAAAGCCAGACGAGAGAAGAGTTACCCAGACTGGTGATAAATATCATAAGTCTATCTGTAAAAGGAGTATGTAAATGCTCTGCAATAAAATATAAAAGAGAATCGTCGAATTTTTGAATAATAGGAAACATAGGGACCTCTTAAACCAGGATATATTTATACAATATGATAGCAGAATCCATATTATGCTGCAACAAAGGCAGCCAGAAACAGCTGGTTATTTCATCACATCTCATCTGCAGCGAATGCAGGGGTCATATTCCATCATGGGTTTGCTGTAGAGGAAAGGCAGGATATAAAGTTATGGGTAACAGAAACATAAAGATGATAATTGCATATGACGGCAGCAGATATGCCGGATGGCAGAGATTAAAGGAAGAGGGCGGTAAGCGTTCTGTCCAGGCAGTCATAGAAGAAGCCATATCTTTCGTCTTTAACGAACAAATAAAGATAATCGGATCCGGCAGGACAGATAAAGGAGTTCATGCTCTCGGACAAGCAGCAAATTTCTTCTGTAAATGTCAGGCAGAGGTGAAGGATATGAAGAGCAATTTACAGAAAGTACTGCCGGAGGATATTGCTATCCTCTCGTTAGAGGAGGCATCCGAGGACTTTCACAGCAGAAAAAGTGCAATTTCCAAGACCTATGAATACCGGTTTGAAGCCAGTGAAATTCCCTCGGTATTTCTAAGAAAACAGGTATATGCCCTACAAAAAGAGCTGGATATCAATGAGATGGAAAGAGCAGCCGCCTTTCTTATAGGCACACATGATTTTCGGGGGTTTTCTTCAGAGAAAAGGGAGGAGTTCGATACCATTAGAAGAATTGACCGGATTTCTGTCATTGAGGCTGTTTCAAAACAGCATCAACGGGAAATTAAAGAAATAAGACTTCTGATCACCGGCAGCGGCTTCCTTTATAACATGGTAAGAATTATTGCAGGAACGCTTCTGGAGGTCGGAGAACATAAAAGAGCAGCCGAGGATGTAAAAGATATTCTTGCTAGCAGAAAAAGGGATACAGCTGGTATAACATTACCCCCGGAAGGCCTTTATCTAAAAGAAGTAGTGTACCGTAACGGCACATAATACCCGTATATACCTGGAAGCTCATCAATAAATGATGAAAAAAACCATTTAAGCCATTCTGTCGAAAATAAAATTCATGATAAAATAATCCAACAGTGTATAATTTATTCCTTTTGACAAACAATAATAACCATAAGTACCACATTATGAATAGGATGCAAAATGGAGGAATAAAATATGAAAGCAACAGGAATCGTTAGAAGAATAGATGACTTGGGACGTGTGGTAGTGCCGAAGGAAATCCGCCGTACATTAAGAATCAGAGAAGGAGATCCTTTAGAAATCTTCACAGACAGAGAAGGCGAGATCATTCTGAAAAAATATTCTCCCATTGGAGAATTGGGACTATTCGCCAAGCAGTATGCTGATTCCCTTGCCCAGACAACAGGACATGTCATTGCCATATCTGACAAAGACCAGTTTGTGGCAGCCTCCGGCAGTATGAAGAGAGAACTTCTCTCTAAGGCCATAACACCTGAATTGGAACGCGTAATCGAAGACAGAGAGAATCTGCTGGCTTCCAAGGAAGACAAGAATTTCGTGCACATTGTCGCTGATGATGATACAGAATACAGCTATCAGGTAATCTGGCCAATAATTAGTGAAGGCGATGCAATTGGTTCGGTGATACTGCTTACAAAAGACCCTAAAGTAAAATTTGGGGATGTGGAGAATAAACTGGCAAGTACTGCAGCTTACTTTTTAGGAAGACAGATGGAACAGTAAAATTTATATGGCCGGTTAGTATAGAGAGTATGTGATTATTCTTCTATACTGACAGGCCTTATTTTTAAAGTTCAAAAAGAATTTTTTTGTCCAGCAGCAGAAAGGAATAAACTGTTTTGTGAAAGCAGAAGTTATATATTATTATTATTAGTATTCCTATCTGCGTAAAGCTCTTATTGAAAAGCAATTTAGGTTATAATTCTGATATACATTTCGTTCGCTTGAAGCAATTATTCTGCGTATATTTCGGCCTCTGGCTATGGGTTCTGTGAACTGCAGCAAGAAATTTCGTGACAACTATAAACCAATGTGGTAAATTTAGGTCAGGAAATGAGACAGTTTTATGGATGGCAGTTGACTGTAGGATAGCTGAAACATACAAGTGAGAATGAGAAAAGGAGTGAACCATGGATAAAAAGTACACCTTTGATGAATTTATGGATATTATCAGGTATCTTAGAAGCGATAAAGGCTGTCCCTGGGACAGAAAACAGACCCATGAAAGTCTGGAACGATATATGTTGGAGGAAGCTTACGAAAGTGTTGAAGCAATCAGAAACGGCGACCTGGACAACCTATGCGAAGAACTTGGAGATGTACTCCTTCAGATAGCACTTCATGCCTCTATAGCAGAAGAAAAAGGGGAGTTTGGAATTGAGGATATTATTACTGCAGAAAGTGAAAAGATGATAAGACGTCATCCCCATGTATTTGCCGATCAGGAGGTTATTGATGCTGGACAGGTGGTTAAGAACTGGGATGAGATTAAAAAAGAGGAGAAAAATCAAAAAAGTACGGCAGATATTCTCCTAGATATTCCCAAGGCGTTGCCTGCTCTTGTAAGGGCGGAAAAGGCCATAAAGAAGGCCGGAAAAAAGGAAGAGGAGAATTCACCTTCCGAAGTCTTAAAAAGCCTTACAGAGAGCCTGATTCAGCTGGAAAAAGAGGTTGAAAAAGGTAAGAGGGAACATTTGGAAGATAATTTTGAAAATTTACTGTTTCATATAGTAAATTTGTCGGTGATTTTGCATTTAAATGCAGAAAATTCCTTGACAAATGCCACTAATAAGTTTATAAATAGATTTGTAGATATCGAAGGACTTACTCAGAAAAAGCCACAAGTTTAAACGATATAACCAATGCCAGAGGCATTGAAGAAATGAAAATAATCCTAACGGTTATTTTAACAAATATTAATTACTTTAGAGGAGGAGTTAAATCCATGAACAAAGCCGAATTAGTTGCAGCTATTGCAGAGAAAACCGAATTATCCAAGAAGGATTCAGAGAAAGCATTAAAGGCTTTCATTGATGTTGTTACAGAAGAGCTTACAAAAGGTGAGAAAGTACAGTTAGTAGGTTTCGGAACTTTTGAAGTATCTGAAAGACCTGAAAGAACAGGAAGAAATCCTCAGACAAAAGAGGCTATAACAATCGCTGCATCTAAAGCTCCCAAGTTCAAAGCAGGAAAAGCTTTAAAGGATGTTATTAACGCATAGGACGAGTTAATCAAAGGAAGCTGATCAGGAATCGTGTTCACCGTATGGATAAGTGTGCTGCTTAAAGATGGAGGGACAGATTTTGGGACAGCTTCTTTTTTTGACTTAAAATTTATGAAACAGAGAGGTATTTATGAGACTGGATAAATTTCTGAAGGTATCAAGGCTGATTAAGCGAAGAACCATAGCAAATGAAGCGTGTGATGCCGGACGTGTAATGTTAAACGGAAAACCTGCCAAAGCATCGGCCAATGTGAAAGAGGGGGATATCATTGAAATCGGATTTGGCGGTAAGGCAGTTAAGGTTAAGGTGCTTAATGTACAGGAAACAGTGAGAAAAGACGATGCCAAAGACCTGTATGAATATATTGTCTGACACAAAATCAACAAATATAGAACTTGTACGTGGCAACAGCTACGATATAGGAATGAAATGAAAGGTCTTCTAATATACTGAAATAAAGTATATTAGGAGGCCTTTTTATGGAAGAGAAGCAGGGGTTACAGAAATTACATAAGGTCAGTTTAAATGCCAGAAGTCAGGCTATGATAACCGGGGTTAAAGATGTGTTGAGTTTTGATGCCGGAGAAGTACTCTTAGAGACCGAGCAGGGGATCTTAATGATCAGGGGGAATGAACTTCATGTAAACCGTTTGACCCTGGAAAAAGGTGAGGTAGACGTTGACGGGAAGATAGATAGTCTGACCTACTCAGATGCCGGCGGCTATGGAAAGTCCGGAGAGTCCCTGATCAGCAGACTGTTCAAATAAGCAGAACGCTTAAGAAGCATAAGAAATTATATGGGAGCGAAGTAGATGAATAGAGAGATATTGACTGAGCTTGAATTTTTTGGTACCTGTTTGCTCTGGGGTGTTTACCTGTTAGTATTTTATGATGTGTTCCGCATTATCCGGAGAGTATTTCCCAGAGGAGCTATCCTGGTTGGGATAGAGGACTTGCTGTATTGGACAGTCTCAAGCATTCTTATATTTCGCATGATGTATCAGCAGAATAACGGTATTATCAGGGGATTTGCCATTCTTGGTATTTTTCTTGGTATGCTTTTGTATCGCAATTTTTTAAGTGATCCCTTAGTTGATCTGATAGCAGGTTTCTTAAATAAGATCAAGGATACAATTTTTAAGGTTATCGGTCTGCTCTTGAAACCGTTTGTCCTGTTGGGACGCCTGATTGCCAAAGGATTCCGTAAAGTATTCAAACTATTTAAAATTATTTTTGCTAATTTACAAAAATTATTGAAAAAGAATAAAGAATCGAGTAAAATAAGCCTATCTGATAAGGAAAAAGGTGGTTAAATTTGAAGGGGCGGAATCATAGAAGGAAGAAAAGGCGGACAGGCCTGTTTCTGACAGCAGTTATGGTATTGTCTATTTGCGCTATCGTAACTTATAAGCAGCAGTCCTTAGACCTGGCTGAAGCGAAAGCAGATGAGAAAATCGAACAGTTGAACAAACAGATCGAGGATGAGCAACAAAGAGCAGAGGACATAGAAGAAAAGAAAGCTTATGTCAAGACTAAGAAGTTTATTGAAGAAATGGCAAGGGAAAAGTTCAATCTGGTTTACAAGGACGAGATTATTTTCAAATCTGAAGAGTAAGCCTTGACAAAGTACCGGGCAGCGGTTATAATGGTCTTCGTTGCTTTTGGCGAAGTAGCTCAGTTGGCTAGAGCATGCGGTTCATACCCGCAGTGTCGGCGGTTCAAATCCGTCCTTCGCTATTAGATTTTAAGGGATATATCGTTTATGATATATCCTTTTTTTTCGTCTAAGATAAGCCTTTCGCAAGGGGACGGCAAATTGCGCAGAACAGAAAAAACTCATGCTTCGATTCCAAGGCATAAGAATTCCTAATTCTCTGGCTATTTTATGCTGGACATAATCTAAAACTGATAACTCGCTGCGCTCAAACAATCAGTTTTAGATTATAGCACAAAATAGCCAGAGAAAAGGAATTCTAATGCCTTTCCATAGGCGCATTCGTTCTTTCTGTTCTGCACAATTTGCCTGAAATCTATGAGGAGAAGAACAGGAGGTACGTATTCGATTATTTTTGGTAGATACTTGTATTTAAAAGTTATAGTCTAAATTTTTTATGCCTTTACTTCTGGATAGAAAAGCTTTTTGAACTTGTATGATTAACATGAAATTGGTATTATGAAAAAGATGGAAAACCAGGTGGATTAAACCTGAGTTATGGTAGGAGGTAGTTAAATGGATTTTATTATCATACATGGTTCACCAGGTAATGGTAAGACGACGGTTGCTAAGGAAATACATAAACGGTTAGAAGGTCCCTGGTTTGAGTTTGGCTGGATTCCGGAGTTTACAAAGAAGAATCCGTACACTAATATATCGCAAAAAGAAGAGGAGCAGATGTCCTTTGAAAATCTTATATTGGTTTGTAAGAATTATTATAAGCATGGATTTGAAAATGTGTTATTAACAGACCTGGATGATGTAAGGATGCTGGATATCCCTGAGGTTTTTAAGGATTATGATTATGTCATAGTTACACTATATTCTGAAGAGGATGCTGTTATCAAAGAACGTATTTTAACCAGAGATAATGGAAATGAATTTAGGGATTGGGAACAGTCACTGAATACGAACCGCCTGATAAGGAATAGAAGGGCTCTTCCTAATGAATATCTTATACGTTCGGACAACCATACTCCTGAGCAGATAGTAGATATGATTGCCGAAATTCTAAAGAATCATATTAAGACTGAGAGCTTTCACTTGGAGAAGTATGACAGAAGTGAATATTTTACCTATATTGAAGTTTGAAAATTTGTAATGATGTATCGTGAGGTAGCCTTGTTTTTAATATATAAAAATAGCCCGACAAATGGACGGTTCTATAAAATAGATTAGCGATTTGCAGAAAGCAGATTATTAATAACCTTTAAAGCACGCTGTAATTATTAAGATATTTTTTAATGTAAAAACTGATTAGCCCGTCAAAGCCCTTCGCCTGATTTCAGGTGAATTGTACAAAAAAGAAAGAACGAATGCGCCTATGGAAAGGTATTAGAAGTCCTTTTCTCTGAAGATTTTGTGCTATCCTGTAAAACAGATTGTTTGAGCGAAGCGAGTTATCTGTTTTACAGGATGTCCAGCACAAAATATTCAGAGAATTAGGACTTCTTATACCTTGAAATCGAAGCATGAGTTCTTTCTTTTTTGTACAATTCACCGTCCCCTTGACAAGCCCCCCTCTGACGCACTGGCTGACAAACAGTCTTATCATTGCATTATGAAGTGATATTGTTGTAATTAATTACAGCTATTAGCCCGGTAGCCGCCGTTATGTTCAAATACATTCGGAGGTATAGGGGGTATTTTTATGAAGCTGATTTATCTGACCTTAATCTGAATTTCTTAAACGTATTGAACTCTCTCTATTCGATTCTATCAGGCATCTGGCGGTTATCCTGTCAAAAAGTTTTTGTATAGGAAGACTCATTTTTGACAAAGATTTTAGTTGGACATCCCTATAATACAGGACTAAACGGACTGATTGTACAGAATAAGTGCGGTTGAACGGAAATTAGTACGGCTGAATTACTAAGTACAGTTGTATGAAATAAGTATAGCCAAACGATATACGTACAGTTGTAATGAAATACGGCTGAACAAGTACAGCTAATATACGGCAAAGAAATAAGCCGTCAGCAAACAGTCCTTAATTAGAGGGAGGAATTAAATTAGATGAAAGAATTAAATGTTAGGAGAGTACTTGTAAGCTCTCTTGGAATTATTATGGCGCGTTCCGTGTTTATGGGAATAAATCCATTTGCCATGGGGTATCTGGCAGCACTGTATCTGGAGCCTAAGAGTCGGATAATAACGGCGGTGATGGTGGCATTGGGGATAATAACGGCAATGGACAGGGTGGAGATGATAAAATACCTTATAGCCATCCTGGTATTTTCCATCCTGGTTTCCATGGCAGAGTATCGGAATAAGAAACTTTCCGTCTGGGTTATGGGTGGAGTTGCAGGGGGCTCCATTACATTACTGACCTGTTTTTATAGCACCTTAAGCAATGACTTTTTGCATTATGCTGTGCTGGGGCTGGCAGAAGGAATCATTGTATTTGTTTCCTGTCTGATTTTTCGTAAAGGCCTTGGACCAATACTGAATCCGCCCTTAAAAGATGAGACCTTATCCAATGAGGAAATTGTAGGATTGGCTGTTATGGGCGGTGTAATTATATATGGGATACCGGATATGAACTCTCTTGGGTTTTCGTTACCCCTAACCTGCGCTTTGTTTTGTATCCTTCTTATTGGTTTTCGGTACGGAGCCGGGTTTGGTGCAGTAATTGGTGCAGCCTGCGGTATTATAATGGCACTCAGAACCGGAGAACTTAATCAGCTGGGGGTAATGTGTATGCTTGGCATCATCAGCGGAAGTTTTCGTGAAATGGGAAGGATACCGGATTTTCTGGCCTTTACCGGTGGATTTCTGGTACTTGGAGAATTGTATAAAGACAGTAAATTTAACCTGGAAGGGTTTGGCGTATTGATTTCCTGTGCAGTATTATTCTTTTTATTGCCTAAAAGTCTGATATATGGAAAAAATAAAGAAGAAAGAGGAAAAGAAGAGGAGGTATTTGTTCATCAGAACCTGCAGAGTGTTGCCAGAGGAAAACTGAGAGATTTCTCAGAATCCTTCCATAATCTTTCCGCAACCTTTCATTCCATTTCGGAACAGAAGGAGGAGCTTAATAAAGTAGACAAAAGAGAGCTCTTTGACAGATTATCAGAGAAACTCTGCAAGGATTGTGAAAATTGCAGTCTGTGCTGGGAAGGTCATTTTTATGAAACCTATGAAGGGGCTTTCCGTATTATGGAACAGGTAAATGAAAATGGAACCGTATCCTTAAATGAGATACCGGTGGAATTTGCTTCCAGATGCATTTGCCTTGAGAACTTCCTGGAGGAAGCGAAAAAAAGTATTGAAATTGCAAGAATCAATATGATCTGGAGCAATAAGCTTGCACAAAGCAGAGCCGCCATAGCAGAACAGTTGGGTGAGGTGGCGAATATTATTGATGACTTTTCCCTGGACTTATATAAACCTTATGAGGGTGCGGACAGTAAGGAAAGAATCGCTCAGGCTTTGCGCCACAGCCATATCCAGGTGAAAAAGGTTGCTATCTTTGAAAAAAGAGACGGCAAGCAGGAGATTTACCTGACTGCCAAAACCGAAAAAGGCCGATGTATAACAGCGAAAGAGGCAGCAGGGATTATAGGGAAGGCCTGCGGGAAAGCCATCAGACCTTATGATGGCTGCAAGAAAGTAATTTCCAGAGAGATGGAGACTTTCACCTTTGTGGAGGATACGGATTATACTGTATATACAGGGTTTGCCAGAATGAATAAAGACGGAAGTCCGGTATCAGGAGATAATTTCTCTTTTTTGAATCCCGACACCGGAACCTTTATGATGAGTCTGGCCGATGGAATGGGTTCCGGACCGGATGCCTGTGAGGAAAGCGAATCGGTAATCGAACTTTTGGAACAATTTATGGAGGCTGGTTTTCGTAAGGAATCCGCTATCAAGCTGATCAACTCCATTTTGGTGCTCAGAGATAAGGCAGAGAGCTTTTCCACCATTGATTTGTCCATTATTAATCTCTATACCGGCTTTTGTGATTTCATTAAGATGGGAGCTGCTTCAACCTTCCTTAAGAAGTCCGGAGAAGTTGAGGTCATACATTCCAATGCGCTGCCGGCAGGGGTGGTGCATAGAGCGGATTATGAAATCGTCACCAGAAAGCTTTATGACGGTGAATTTGTTATCATGGCTACGGATGGGGTTGTGGACTGTATTACTGGAGACGAGAAGGAGGAGACTATCATTCAATTTATTCAGGAGCTTAAGACAAACAATCCCAAGGAGATGGCAAATGCAATACTTAATATGGCCCTTGAACATAACGGCTGGGTGCCTGCAGATGATATGACCGTGTTGGTTGCGGGCTTTTGGAGCAAGACTTGATATTTCTTAATGTTTAAGTTACAATAAAAAAAATCAGTATATTTAGGGTGCAGTAAGTATTCAGACACACCATAACAAATGAATAATCAGTCATAAAAGAAAAACCTGAGTTGGAGTTATTCATGATTAATAAGATAAAACAGTATATTAGTAAATATAACATGCTTGAAAAGGGAGACCAGATTATTGTCGGAGTTTCCGGCGGAGCGGATTCGGTCTGCCTTTTTCATGTGCTTACAGAGTTGTCTGAAAGCTACGGGCTGACCCTTTTTGTGATTCATGTAAATCACGGTATAAGAGGGGAAGAAGCTGACAGGGACGAAGAATTTGTCAGAAGCCTGTGCAAAGAGAGGGGAGTGTCCTTTACGGCGGTCTGTAAAGACATCCCTTTCATGGCAAAGGCTCAGGGCTTATCTCTTGAAGAAGCAGGCAGGATAACGCGATATGAGGTTTTTAATCAGTATCTTAATGCATATAAGTGTAATAAAATTGCAATTGCACATAATAAAAATGATAATGCAGAAACAATACTCTTTAATCTGTTCAGGGGCAGCGCCTTAACCGGGCTTACAGGAATCAATCCGGTAAGGGACAATATCATAAGACCCCTCTTATGCCTTGAAAGACAGGAAATTGAGGCTTATCTAAGCAATCGAAGTGCTGGTTATCTGGATGATTCCACGAACTTTACCCTGGACTATACCAGAAATAAGATACGCCATGGTATTCTTAAAAATGCCGCAGAGGTCAATAAGCAGGCAATAAGCCATATCAGCCGGGCAGGAGACAGTCTGATGGAAGTAGGAGCCTTTGTTGAGAAAATGACTCTTAAGGCCATGGAAAGAGTGCTGGTCAGGGGAGATAATGTAAGAAGGAATCTTCCAAAAAAAGATGTGTACTCTTCGGACAATAATACTGAGATAAAAGAAGCGGCACTTCAAGGAAAGGTACAGCTTTTAACAGAGGAGCTTATAAAGGAAGACATTGTTATACAGAAAGAGCTGGTGCGAAAAGCCCTTTCTTTTCTTAGTGGCAGCTTAAAGGATCTGGAAGCTGTTCATGTTACGGCAGTGTTAGACCTTGTCAGCAAGCAGACAGGAAAACGGGTGAATCTTCCCTATGGAATAACGGCAGTAAAGGAGTATAATCATATTTCCTTTGTAAAAGATAAGAAGAACAGCAGCTGTATTGATACATCTCCGCCTGAAAATGAGCTTGTACAGGAGCTTAATATACCTGGCAGAACTCCTTTGCCGGACAGGGAAATTAGTCTGATAACAGAAGTTATGAATTATAAAAAAAATATGATAATTCCACAAAATCTCTATACGAAATGGTTTGACTATGATAAAATTAAGGATACTGTGTTAATCCGTAGGAGAAAACAGGGCGATTACCTTTGTATTGATGCAAGAGGAAGCACAAAAAAATTAAAAGCCTATTTTATTGATGAAAAAGTACCAAGGCAGATAAGAGATGTCCAGCCTTTGTTAGCAGACGGCTCCCATATTGTATGGGTAATCGGCGGCAGAATCAGTGAAGCCTATAAGGTGGATGAGAATACAAAGCGGATACTTCAGATAAAATTAACGGAGGAAAAAGAAAATGAATGAAAATATCAAAGTATTAATATCACAAGAAGAGGTAGATAAGAAGATTCGCAGTCTGGGAGAGCAGATCAGCAAGGATTATGCGGGAAAAGAACTGCATCTTATTTGTGTTTTAAAGGGAGGGGTATTTATTACCTGTGAATTGGCTAAGAATATAGATGTTCCCCTGTCTCTGGACTTTATGTCCGTATCTAGTTACGGAGATGGCTTTGTAAGCTCAGGAAGAGTAAAGATCATAAAAGACCTGGACGATTCCATAGAAGATAAAGAAGTACTTATTGTAGAGGATATCATTGATTCCGGTAATACGCTGAAATATCTGGTAGATCTTTTATACAGCAGAAAGCCTAAGAGTATAAAAATATGTACCTTGCTGGATAAACCGGACAGAAGAACTGCAGAAGTGAACGTAGATTACGTAGGATTTCAGATACCCGATGAATTTGTGGTAGGATATGGGCTGGATTATACCCAAAAATATAGAAACCTGCCCTATATCGGAGTGATTGAGCAATAGAAAGGAGGTCTGTCTGTGAAGAGACAACTGAAAGGATATGGAGCTTATCTCATTATCCTTGGAATTATTTTGGTCTTATCCCTTGTCCACCAGAATATAAGGAACAATCAAAGCGATCAGTACGAGTACAACAACTTTTTGGAGGATGTATCAAAAAGTAATATAACCGATGTTAAGATCTATCAGAATCAGGAACCACCGACGGGAAGGGTTATCGTTACGTTGAAGGATAAGAACGTAAAGAAATTCTATGTACCGGATGTCAAAGAGGTAAGGGATCTTGCGGTTGCAAATTCCGATAAATTTACACATCAGTTTTATGATGTGGCAAAACCTAACTGGTTCCTGACACTGCTGCCTTATCTGTTAGGGTTTGTAGTTATAATATTACTATTTTCCTATATGTCCAATCAAGCTGCCGGAGGCGGCGGAGGCGGCAGTAAGGTTATGAACTTTGGCAAGAGCCGGGCGAAAATGACCACTGACGAGAATAAGAAGACTACATTTAAGAATGTAGCAGGGCTTGAGGAAGAGAAAGAAGAGCTTCAGGAAATCGTAGATTTCCTAAAAACACCCAAGAAATATACCCAGGTGGGAGCAAGAATTCCCAAAGGCGTACTTTTAGAAGGACCTCCCGGAACCGGTAAGACCCTTCTTGCAAAAGCGGTAGCAGGAGAAGCAGGGGTACCTTTCTTTAGTATCTCAGGTTCTGATTTTGTTGAGATGTTTGTTGGTGTTGGTGCCTCCAGAGTAAGAGATTTGTTTGAGGACGCCAAGAAACACTCCCCTTGTATTATCTTTATTGATGAGATCGATGCCGTTGCCAGAAGAAGAGGAACCGGAATGGGCGGCGGACATGATGAAAGAGAGCAGACTTTAAATCAGCTGTTAGTAGAGATGGATGGTTTTGGTGTCAATGAAGGTATTATTGTCATGGCTGCCACTAACCGTGTGGATATTCTGGATCCTGCCATTTTAAGACCTGGACGTTTTGACCGTAAGGTATTAGTGGGAAGACCGGATGTAAAAGGCAGAGAAGAAATTCTCCAGGTACACGCAAAAGGTAAACCCTTAGGTGAGGATGTAGACTTAAAGAGGATAGCCCAGACCACTGCCGGTTTCACCGGTGCTGATCTTGAAAATCTCTTAAATGAAGCTGCGATCAGCGCAGCCAAAGATAACCGCTCTTACATTGTTCATGAGGATATCAATAAATCCTTTATCAAAGTAGGTATCGGTACGGAGAAAAAAAGCAAGGTTATTTCTGATAAAGAAAAGAGGATCACCGCTTATCACGAAGCAGGGCATGCTATTCTCTTCCATCTTCTCCCCGATGTGGGGCCTGTATATACTGTGTCTATCATTCCAACTGGAAATGGTGCGGCAGGTTATACCATGCCTTTACCGGAAAAGGATGAGATGTTCCATACAAAGGGTGGCATGAAGCAGGATATTATTGTAGGTCTTGGAGGCCGTGCGGCAGAAGAGCTGATATTTGATGATATCACCACCGGGGCTTCTTCGGATATTAAGATGGCAACAAAGACTGCCAGAGCCATGATAACAAAATATGGTTTCTCCTCCAATGTAGGTATGGTTAATTATGACAGTGATGATGACGAAGTGTTTATCGGAAGAGATCTGGCACATACCAGAAGCTACAGTGAGAATGTTGCCAGAATCATAGATGATGAAGTGAAAGGGATGATTGACAACTGTTACAGTGAAGCCAAGAGATTCCTTACAGAATATATGGATGTACTTCACAGCTGCGCGAAACTCTTAATCGAGAAAGAGCGAATTAATCGTGAAGAATTTGAAGCCCTGTTCCTGCACAGAGGAGATGGTTCCAATCTTACCCAAAATGAAGGCGGTAATACACCAATTTTAGAGGTCTAAGGGCAGGTTACAAAAAAAGACTGCAAAATATAAGGTTTTTATATAATATTTTCGGGGGCTGTAAAAGCTAAAATGAGGTGAGTGATAAAAACAGACAAAAAAATTTTTTAAAACTTTTTAAGTTTGTGCACACTTTTTGAATATATGGTGATATACTAATACTCGTAAACCCCAATACATTATATAGTTTTTGCTACACCCCATAAGTAACAAAATACCTTCTCCAAGAAAAGGACAGCATCGATGGCTGTCCTTTTCTTTGTCCAAAAATAGTTATAATTTCTGGTTGCTATTTTTGAACGTATGCTTTAATATACATTATCAGAGACAAATATTTCGGAAAGTTTCGTAAAATAAAAAGCAGAATTCAGAGTGCTGGCAATATGCCCTGATAAAAGGAAAGGTTTGTTTGATATATATGATAAATAAAAATGCGCTGTACAGTGACGGAACGATTGATTACAGAAACCCCATGGAACCCAATGAATTTGAGAAGGTAGTAATACGATTACGAACTCAAAAGGGTGAATTAAGCGTTTTCATGCATTTCTCCGGAAATACGCAGGAATTTTCAGCTGTTAAGATGGATAGAACCCACAGTGATATATATTTTGATTATTATGAAAGCGTTATTGCGTTAGAGAACTATGTGGTTAATTATTACTTTGAAATATCAGATGGTGAGCAGACCTGCTATTACAACCGGGCAGGAGGAACCGATAAGCTTCAGGAGAAGTTCCATTTTACCTTAACTCCTGGATTTCATACACCGGATTGGGCAAAAGGTGCGGTTATGTATCAGATCTATGTGGACCGCTTTTATAACGGAGATACTGGCAATGATGTTACCGATAGGGAGTATTATTATGTAGGGGACTGTGTGACAAAGGCAGAGGACTGGTATCAATATCCGGCATCTGTAGGCATCAGGGAATTTTATGGAGGCGACCTGTTAGGCGTTATTAAGAAAATGGATTATCTGAAAGACCTTGGTGTGGAAGTAATCTATTTGAATCCGGTGTTCGTTTCCCCCTCCAATCACAAATATGATACCCAGGACTATGACTATGTAGACCCGCATCTGGGAGTTGTTGTAGAAGACAGTGAAGAGGCGCTGCCAGAAGGAGTATACGACAACCGTAGGGCAAACCGTTACAAAAAAAGGGTTACAAGCAGGATCAATCTTGAGAAAAGCAATGAGCTTCTTGTAAAGCTTGTGGAAACTGCACATGAAAAAGGTATGAAGGTAATATTAGACGGAGTCTTCAATCACTGCGGTTCTTTTCACAAATGGCTGGACAGAGAAGGTATTTATGAAGGAGAAGAGGACTTTAAACCCGGTGCATATTGGGAGAAGACCAGCCCATATAGGGATTATTTTAATTTTAAAGAGGATAAATGGCCTGGTAACGGCAGTTATGATGGCTGGTGGGGGTATGAGACCTTGCCTAAGTTAAATTATGAGGGTTCCCGTAAGCTCTATGATGAAATTCTAAAGATAGGAGCTAAATGGGTATCACCACCTTTTAATTGTGACGGCTGGAGGCTTGACGTAGCTGCAGATTTAGGTCTGACCAGAGAGTTTAACCATCAATTCTGGAAGGACTTTAGAAAGGCAGTAAAAACAGCTAATCCGGAGGCGGTTATCCTGGCAGAGCATTACGGCGATTCAAAGGAATGGCTTTTAGGAGAAGAATGGGATACTGTAATGAATTACGATGCTTTTATGGAGCCGCTTACCTGGTTCCTTACAGGTATGGAAAAGCACAGTGATTCCTATGAGGAATCTCTGTACAATTCGGGAGCTGCTTTCGAAGGTCTGATGAAAAATGCTATGGTTGGTATGCAGACCACCTCCTTGCTGACCGCCATGAATGAACTCTCCAATCACGATCATTCCAGATTCTTAACCAGAACCAACAAAAGGGTTGGCAGAACGGCAACGGCAGGACCTCAGGCTGCGGATAATGGCATAGATCTTGGCGTGTTCCGGGAGGCGGTAACGGTACAGATGACCTGGCCTGGGGCACCTACTATCTACTATGGCGATGAAGCCGGCTTATGCGGCTGGACGGATCCGGATAACCGAAGAAGTTATCCCTGGGGAAGAGAAGACCAGGAGCTGATTCAATTCCATAAGGATATTATTAATATTCATAAAACCTATGATACCTTAAAAACCGGCTCCCATCTGATGCTGCATGCTGATTATGGCTATTTGTGTTATGGAAGATTTGACAAGAAAGATAAATTTATTATTGCCTTAAATAATACAGAAGCGCAAATGGAGGTGGAGATTGAAGCCTGGCGTATAGGGATTGAGGATAAGGAAACACTAGCAAGGCTGCTATTAACAACCAGAGATGGCTATTGTCTGGATTCAGAAATGTATTATACCGATGGAGGAGTTTTAAAGCTAACGCTTCCTCCGGCGGCTTCGGTTATCATAAAGAATTTCTTCCAGGCATAAGTGTATTTTTATTATTTTTTGAATTTTATAAAAAACTTGTACAAAAGCACTTGAAATCTATTTGTGACTGTGTTATAATCTAACCTTGTCAGAAAGATTTTAGATGCCGGCGTGGCGGAACTGGCAGACGCACAGGACTTAAAATCCTGCGGGCCTAATCGCCCGTACCGGTTCGATTCCGGTCGCCGGCATGGTTTTTAAAATCTCATAATAGATTTGCGGGTGTAGTTCAATGGTAGAACACTAGCCTTCCAAGCTAGATACGTGGGTTCGATTCCCATCACCCGCTTTTTTCATGCCCATTTTTCCAAATGTCACCTTGGCAGTCTTTGCTAAGGGAAGTGATGGAATGTAGTAAATTTATAAGTTTAAGTAAAAAAACCGAGCATACTAATTTTCAACCGAATGAAATGCGCTGACAGCTAACAGCTCATGCGCTATTAATCAGAAAGGATGAAAAAGGTATGCTTAAAATAAATAACACGTTAAAATATATTCTTTTTTTCTTTGTGGGAGGTTTCATCTATTGTGGCATTGAGACCTTATTCAGAGGTTATTCCCACATCTCCATGCTCATTGCAGGTGGCATCTGTTTTCTTATAATCGATTTTATTAATCAGAAATACGGTCATGAAATTCCTCTTCCGGGAAAAATGTTTCTTGCTTCTCTGGCAATAACGGCAGTGGAGCTGGTTGCGGGAATAATCGTTAATCTGTGGATGAACCTCAATGTCTGGGATTATTCAGAGATTCCCTTAAATGCCTGGGGGCAGATATGTCCTTTGTTCAGCCTGGTATGGTTTGTACTGGCAGCGCCGGCTATCTGGCTGGATAATCAGCTTAGAGGATTTCTGGCAGGAAATAATGTGAGGGCGTAAAGACTCTGAGGTAAAGCATATATATTGCAGTACGGGAGGTTTTGGGGGCGGACGATAATTCGAGGTTCTGTTTATACGTTTTGTTCTTCGAGAATCCTATTCCACTAAAGCGGCAGGAACTGTTCCTGGCAGGTAAAATTAAACCAAACTCGCTGGTAGTTTGTCTCAGTGTAAGCTGTTGTGCTCAAACAGTGGTTTAATTTAACCTAGTCACAGTTTCTGCCGCTTAAGTGGAATAAGGATTCTCTCAATACAAAACTACTAAACAGAACCTCAAATTATCTGTTTTTTGATCATAACCTTTCAGTTTGCTGGTATTGATGTATGGAATTATGATTTTGGATATTGCGGTCTTTACATGCTGAGGTATATGAGAAGAGGTAGGGTTTTGAGAGAATGACATCCAGATTGTGAAACGCCAAGGATTTTAAGTATTATGGTAATAGTAGCTGATGATAAAATTTCTTGAAGTATCTGTGTCAAAGACTTTAGGGGGATGAATCAATCTACTTTATGAGAAGCTGATGGATTTTTGTTATAATAAATGTATCCTTAATATAATACAGTTCATGATTCTAATGAGCGATTAATAATTTTGCTTCATCAGTTGGGTAATTACCAAAACCGCCACTTTCGATTTCACTTATTTATCATTATTATTATAATTTTACACCTGCAATATCTGTTGAGTGATGTTTAGCCTTATTTCAGTCGATAAAACTTGTTTCTTATGATACTGATAATACTGAACTGCATTCAACATAAACGTTTGTAAAAGTTTTGACCCTGATTTTTTCCATAAGTACAAAATCTCTATCCTGTTATTTCTTACGGTGCTGATAATACTGAACTGTACTCAGCTTAAACTGCTAAAGTTTTTGACACCTAAATTTTCCATAAGTACGTAATCTCTATCGTGTTATATCTATACATAGGATTTTCTAATTAACTTTTACTACTTAGACTCAGGCATCAAAAGCATAATCTTGAAAACAACCAGATGAGTTTGGCTTATATTCCTCCATCTCCATTGAAGGGTTCCTAAGGACACTTAAATGACAGCAGTTGTGACTAGGTGAAAGGATACCACTGTCTGAGCGCCTTTCAGCGAGTTTGGTATCCTTTCACCTGCCAGGAACAACTTCTGTCATTTTAGTGGAATTTGGAACCCTGAACAGGAGATGGAGGAATATAAGCCAAACTCATCGTCCGTTTCCCAAAACCCCTCCTTTTCACCTTTACCGTCCTTTACCAGTAAAGACAGGTTTCCTTTTCTTGTATGTTGTGTTAAAATAAGCATAAGCCTATGATTTTAAAGGTTTCTGCTTATTTTGTTTTCACCTTATAAATTATTTATCATAAGGATATGTATGGCATGAATAAGCGGTTTTATACGGTATAGACAGTTACAGACACTATACCGAAAATTACTAGATAAGCAGAGGTGCTGCGGTTAAGCTTGAAAGACGCTATTTGCTGATTTGAGCGCGCCAAGGCGCAATGGTGGTTAGATTGAAAGTTTTATTGGTAGGTATTAACGCAAAATATATTCATTCCAATCCGGCAATTAGAAGCCTAAGAAATTATGCTTTGCCTTATAAGGATTGTATTAGGATTTCTGAATATACCATTAATCAATATAAAGACGATATTCTTATGGATATCTATAAACAGAAACCGGATTTTATAGGAGTATCCTGCTATATATGGAATTTTGGTATGGTTCAGAAGGTGTGCAGGGAACTGAGAAAAGTACTGCCAGAGGTTAAGCTGTGGCTGGGTGGACCGGAGGTTTCGTATGATCCAAAGGCTCTCATGGAGGAGCTTCCCTTTATTGATGGTATTATGGCCGGTGAAGGAGAAGAGGTTTTCCTGGAACTTATGAAATTTTATGTGGATGGACAGGGAGAGCTCTTAAAGATAAAGGGTATTTGCTTTCGGGACGGCAGGAAAGAGGATTTAGTGGTTCAGACACCTTTTAGAGAAGAAATGGATATGGATAAGCTTCCTTTCCCTTATGAGGATTTATCTGAGCTTGAGAACAGGATTATTTATTACGAGTCCAGCAGGGGTTGCCCTTATTCCTGCAGCTATTGCCTTTCTTCGGAAAATAAAAGGGTCCGTTTTCGTAATGTGAAGAAAGTGGAGGAGGAACTGCTTTTTTTCCTTGAGAATAAGGTGCCTCAGGTTAAATTTGTAGACAGGACTTTTAACTGTAATCACAACCACGCCATGGCAATATGGCGGTTTATTAAGGAGCATGATAATGGAATCACGAATTTTCACTTTGAGATTGCAGGTGAAATTCTGAAAGCTGACGAAATAGAACTCCTTAATTCCATGCGTGAAGGACTGGTTCAGCTGGAAGTCGGTGTACAGTCTGCTAATGAGAATACACTGGATGCCATACACAGAAGGATGAGCCTTGAGAGAATCAAAGAGGTGGTTCATCAGATTCAAAGAGGTGAGAATATCCATATTCATCTGGATTTGATTGCCGGTCTTCCCCTGGAGGATTTTCCTTCCTTTCGGGCTTCTTTTAACGAAGTATATGCCATGAAGCCGGATCAACTTCAGCTGGGATTCTTAAAGGTATTAAAGGGCTCCACCCTGAATCAGGAGCTGTCCGGCAACCAATGGGATATTGTGTATCAGGAGGAACCGCCTTATGAAGTCCTTTATACCAGATGGATCAGTTACGATGAAATCCTGCTGCTTAAGAAAGTGGAAAGTATGACAGAGATTTATTATAACAGCGGACAGTTTGAGTATACCTTAAAGTATCTGATGCACTTTTTTGATACACCTTTTGATTTCTTTCTTGCGCTGGGGAATTATTATGAGGAATTAGGACTTCACCTTATGAGCTCCTCCAGAATGGGAAGATATGAAACCCTGCTATCCTTCTTCGAACAAAGAATTGCGGCGGTGGAGAACGGGGAGGTTAAGGTACTTAAGAGCCTGATGGTTCATGACCTCTTTTGCAGGGAGAAGCTTAAGAGCAGACCTTCCTTTGCAGAGGACTATGAAGCTTATAAGAAGAAATATCAGTTGTTTTATCAGGACAAAGACAGAATAGCAGTTAGTCTGTCAAGAGATATTGGAACGGAGGATGTAAAGGGTGTTCTTCATATAGAACATTATCCTTTTAATGTGTACCAGACAGCTGACAAAGGCATAAGAACAGGGGAAGAGCAGTTTATTCTGTACGATTATAAAAACAGGAATCCGCTTAATAAACAGGCAGGGCAGGCAGAGGTGGTCTTATAGTCGCCTGAAAATACATTTCAATCTTCTTTCATCAGATTTTAAGCTGCTGTCAGCGGCGGAATGGGAGAATTTATGGCAGTAAAAAGAATTACTAAAAAGGAACGGGAGAGAGTGGAGCAGATTCTTGCTCTCCTGGACGAATATTATACAAGGGAATATAAGTGTTATCTGAATCATGAAACTCCCTGGCAGCTGCTGATTGCGACAATCTTAAGTGCCCAGTGTACCGATGAAAGGGTTAACATCGTTACAAAGGATCTTTTTGTTAAATATAAGAGCCTTGAAGATTTTGCAGCGGCAGATTTAAGGGAGCTTGAGAGGGACATTCACAGTACCGGCTTTTATCATAATAAAGCGAAGAATATTATTGAGTGTACAAAAGCACTGCTTAGGGATCACGGCGGTGTGGTTCCAAATGATATTGATGCATTAACAAAGCTTGCGGGAGTAGGAAGAAAGACAGCCAATGTTATCAGAGGAAACATATATCATGAGCCCAGCATTGTTGTTGATACCCATGTAAAACGTATCTCCGGAAAGCTGGGATTTACCAAAGAGGAAGATCCGGTTAAGATTGAGTTCGATCTTATGAAGGTTCTGCCAAAGGACCATTGGATCTTGTATAATCTTCAGATTATTGCCCATGGCAGAAGCATTTGTACTGCCAGGAGCCCAAAATGCAATGAATGCTTTTTATTTGACCAGTGCAAGTGGGAAAGTAAGTGGGATAATCTGAAATAACGAAAAGATTTTATTGTAATTTATATAAACAAAAGATTAGAGGATATGGATTTTAATCAGATATCCAGAAAAGAGGTTACAATGACAAAGAAAAACGGAATGATAACCTCCTTTGTATGCTTTGATATAGAAACCACAGGACTCTCACCGGAAGAAGATCATATAATTGAAATAGGTGCTGTCCGAGTTAAAGAGGGTAAAATAACAGAGTATTTTAACGAATTGATCAAACCGCCTTTACCCTTACCGGAGAATATTATCAAGCTTACGGGAATAACAGAAGAAATGCTTGCGAATGCAAGAACGGCTGCTGAAGTGGTGCCGAATTTCCTTGAATTTACCGGAGAAGATATTATAATGGGGCATAATATAATGTTTGACTACAGCTTCATAAAGGTCAGTGCCGGGCGTCTGGGACACAGCTTTGAAAGAGAAGGAATTGATACTCTTAAGATCAGCAGAGGAACTATCCCTGAAAAAGAGAGTAAAAGCCTTGGGAGCTTATGCAATCGCTATAATGTGGTAAATCCAAGTGCCCACCGGGCATTCCATGATGCGAAAGCTACGGCTATGGTCTATGCATATATGTGCAATGAATTTTTTGACAGCCACAGTGATGTTTTTAAGCCGCAGGTCTTATCCTATAAGGTAAAAAAGTCCCAGCCCATCACTGCAAGTCAAAAAAATTACTTGAATGATTTATTAAAATATCATAAGATAGAATATATGAATTCCATAGACAATCTGACGAGAAGCGAAGCTTCTAAATTGATTGACAGCATTATTCTCAACAAGGGAAGGTTAAACTATAAGCCTGCCACATAAGTATAAAGCTCAGAATAATTAGAGTAGTTTAAACAATACTATAATGTATCAAGTACTTAGAAAATAATAAGTGTATTTTATGCAGTAACAGGACTAGCAATCCATGGAGCAAAATATGGAGAAACAATTAATTGGTTCCGGAAATACGGCAGAAGTCTTTGAATGGGGTAAGGATAAAGTCCTGAAGCTTTTTTATGAGGGTTACCCGGAGCCTGCTGTAGAAAATGAATACACAAAAGCATTGTCTGTAAAAGAATTGGATTTTCCCAAGCCCATTCCCTATGAAAGGCTTAGATACAAAGGACGTTCAGGAATAGTATATGAAAAAGTTTTGGGAGTGTCGTTGGAGAACTGGTTTTTTAAGACTGGAGATCTGGATAAGTGTGCTTTTATGATGGCTGCTCTGCATAAAAGAATGCTGGAATTTGATTTGAAGGATTTACCTGATTACAAAGAGTTTCTGGCATATCATATTCATAATGCTGAGCGTTGTAAGATAGATGAGAAGGAAGAAGCACTTCGGATACTCCAAAGATTACCTGAGGGTAATACCTTGTGTCATGGTGACTACCATCCAGGAAATATTTTGATATCTGGAACGCAGACCTATGCAATAGATTTTATGAATCTGTGCAGAGGAAATTATTTGTATGACATAGCCCGTACAGTATATTTAGTAGAATATACGCCTGTTTCTGAAAATGCTACAGAAAAAGAAGGGTTATTAGATATAAAACAGACACTTGTGAAGAAATATTTAGGCTATATGGGAATAACAAAAGATAGGATTAAGGATTATTTGCTTGTAATAGGTATTGCCAGAGCTGGCGAATGTCCCAATGAATATATATGATTGCAGTTGGTTAAAATTTTTATAACTTAAATATAAAAGACAGGAATATAATTGCTGTTAATGAAATAAGAAAGAGGTGTATCAATTGAATTTCAACAACCACAAGGTAAAGAGAGCAATCTCTTTAGTAATAGTAGTAGTCCTGGTGCTGGCTATGGTAGCACCTATGCTTATCAATATTATATTTTAATAAATATTGATATACATAAGAATTATTGTTTATAATATACTTATCAGAAATTGCTTTTTAATTTCTGATAAAAGGCAGCGACCTTTGCTGCCGTGCATCCGATAATAGGAATGCTTTAAAATTCCTATTATATACTTATCAGAAATTGCTTTTTAATTTCTGATAAAAGGCAGCGACCTTTGCTGCCGTGCATCCGATAATAGGAATGCTTTAAAATTCCTATTATATACTTATCAGAAATTGCTTTTTAATTTCTGATAAAAGGCAGCGATTTTGCTGCCTCTAAAAATCAGTCAGCAGAGGAGGGAAAGCAATGAAGAACAGTAAATGTGTAATACGGATAGTGTTTGTTTTTGCATTATTTCTATTATCTACCTGTAACTGGACCAAGGCTTTTGCCGCAGCCGAAGAGGAAGTAATAACCAAAGGGGTATATATTGATTCGGTTGATATTGGTGGAATGACCAAGGAACAAGCCGAACAGGCAGTAAAAGATTACGTAGATTCATTGAAGGGAAAAACAGTAACCGTTGATATAGATGGGGAGAAAGAAAAAATATCCCTGGCAGATTTAGGGTTCACCAGCAAAGAGAACACGTATATTGAGGAAGCCCTGGAAATCGGAAAAAACGGTAACCTGATCAAGCAATATAAAGAATTAAAGGATACCCAGGAAAATAATCTTACCTATAAGCTGGAATTCAGCATGTCAGATGATGAGCTGAAGACGTTTGTTAAGAAACAGCTATCCAGTCATAATGTTAAAGCGAAAAATGCCACTGTAGCCAGAAAGAATGGCGAATTTGTCTATACCGATGAAGTGGTGGGTATGAAGGTAAATACCACTGCAACCGCTAATTCTATCAAAGAAGCTGTATTACAGGACTGGACAGGTGAGGATGTTAACATATCAGCAGAAATAAAAAAGGACGAGCCGAAGTATACCAGAGAAATGGTAGAAAAATGTAACACCATTCTTGGCTCCTATTCCACTACCTATACATCATCTTCCAACGATCGTGCAGCTAACCTGGCAAATGGTGCAAGACTAATCAATAATACAGTATTGTATCCGGGGGATGTATTTTCTGCTTATGAAAAATTAACGCCTTTTACAAAGGCAAACGGATATTACGAAGCAGGCGCATATGCAAATGGTAAAGTAATAGATTCCATTGGTGGCGGAGCCTGCCAGGTAACAACGACTCTGTATAATGCAGTGCTCTTTTCAGAGCTGGAAGTGGTGGAGAGATTTCCCCACTCTATGACCATTAGTTATGTATCTCTCTCAAGAGATGCTGCTATTGCAGGAACCTGGAAAGATCTGAAATTCAAAAATGACACAGATACACCGATTGTAATTGAAGCGTCTACGCAAGGAAGAACCATAACCTTTAATATCTGGGGAAATGAAACCAGAGACACAGAGGGAAGAAAGATTAAGTTTGAGACGGTTGTTTTAAATGAAAAAGCCCCCGGTGCAGATGTAGTAACCAAAGACCCGAATCAGCTGGAAGGCTATGAATATACAACTCAGTCCGCTCACACAGGTTACTCAGCAGAGCTTTATAAAGTTGTCTATGAAAATGGTGTTGAAGTAAGCCGTACAAAAATTAATAAGAGTGTATATAACCCTTCTCCAAGATATGTAACAATTGGAACGAAGAAACCAGAGCCGGAAGAGAATGCGGAAGAACCAGATGATGCAACCGATACTTCCTCAGAAGGTGCAACGGATGTACCTGCTTCTGGTACAAACGGAAACAAAGGACAGACAGAGGGTAATAAAGGACAGTCTGATGGCAAAAAAGGTCAGACAAAGGGTACCGGTGAAACAGAGAGTAGCGATGATGGCAGCCAGGGCGTTATTGAACCCCAGGATGATGACATTTAAGAAGCAGATGCAGACTAATAGAATGGTCTGTGTGGGTTGCTGCATAACAGTTTTTGTTATGCAACAACCCCTTTTCACAATCTAATACACGAAATTTATAGATTGAAAGGCATACTACAAGCATACTTGCGGTATTGCATAAACAAATAGTTTGATTTTTTTAAACTATCTGTTGTTATGAATTATATCCTAATTTATAAATGTGCCTTGGGCACAGATGGGAGTTACCATGCAGATGGGGAAAGTATCGGAAGCTATATTAAAGCGTTCCGTCCTAAGACAGATAAAGCAGAGAAGGGATGAAGTACTTCAGAGGCCTGGAGTTGGTGTGGACTGCACAGCTTTGGGAATAGGAGAAGAGGAAGGAATGCTTTTGACCTCCAATCCCATAACAGTTTCGAAAGAACTGCTTCCTTCTACTGCCATACATAGTGCTGTAGCAGACATCAGGGCAGCTGGCGGTGATATTATAGGTGTTATGCTTACGATACTGCTTCCGAAGGATTCACAGGAATCCCAGCTTCAGAATATTATGAAGGAAGCGGAAAACACAGCCAAAGCATATAACCTTGAGATCATAGGTGGACATACAGAGATAACTTCCTACGTCAACAGGCCGGTTATTACAGTGACAGGTGTCGGAAAGATACGTCGCAGCCGGGTTACCGCATCCGCGGGCGTCCTGCCCGGAGATGAGATTGTAATGACGAAATGGGCAGGGCTTTTAGGGACTGCTATCCTTGCCAAGGAGCATACACAAGAGCTTCTAACCAGATATAACAGAGATTTTATACAGAATGCAGAGGATTTTACCGCATTTCTGTCCATAGCCGCAGATGCGGATATCGGAGAGGAAGCCGGAGTGAAACTTATGCATAATCCCTCAAGAGGCGGTATTTTTGCAGCCTTATGGGAACTTGGAGTTCGCACAGGATTGGGTCTGACAGCAGATTTAAGGAAAATTCCTATCAGACAGGAAACCATTGAAATCTGTGAATTTTTTGATTTAAATCCTTATCAGCTTTATTCGGCAGGCTCTCTTTTACTGGTTACCGGGAAAGGAAATGAACTTGCAGAAAAGTTAAATGACAGCGGTATTCCGGCAGTTGTAATCGGAAGATTTACTGACGGTAATGCAAGAACCATACGAAATCAGGAGGAAGAGAGATTCCTGGAGCCCCCGAAAACGGATGAACTTTATCAGGTTAACGTTGTAAAATAACGGAAACATACAAACACCATGTATACATAGCACAAGTGAAGCAAATGCATGGTCTTAATAAAGGAGCCTTTTAAGAATTGCTTTTTTATTACCAAAGCACGGTATTATACTGGGACGGGTGAAAGAAAATATAAAATCGAAAGGATGCCACAGGATCTTCTTTCACTTTAAGGATTCACATCAGAATGCAGGCTTTCTCCTCATTCTTATGTTTGTGGCAGTATTGCAGGTTTTCCTGCGATATGCATGGGTATGAAAATGTTAAAGGAAAAAATTTTACAGGCTATTGATAAGAATAGTAAGCTTACACCAAAAGATCTGGCTGCTATGCTTAATGCAACTGAAGAAGAAGTGGCAACTGCCATTAAGGAATTAGAGGAAGCATCTATTATCTGTGGTTACCCAACTTTGATTAATTGGGATAACGCAGAGAGTGAAAAGGTAACAGCCCTGATAGAAGTAAAGGTAACACCTCAGAGAGGTCAGGGATTTGATAAGATTGCGGAAAGAATCTATAAATTTGACGAGGTAGAATCAGTTTATCTGATGTCCGGTGGATTCGATCTTACGGTAATAATCGAAGGCAAAAGCATGAGAGAAGTGGCTAACTTTGTGTCCAGCAAATTAGCACCTATGGAAGCGGTTCTCAGTACTGCGACTCATTTTGTTCTGAAGAAATACAAAGAGCATGGGCTGCCCCTGGTTCATGAAACCAAAGATGAAAGGATGCTGATTACACCGTGAGAGACCCATTATCAAAGACCGTCGTAAGCATTGAGCCTTCCGGCATACGTAAATTTTTTGACATTGTAAGTGAAATGAAGGATGCGATTTCTTTGGGTGTGGGAGAGCCGGATTTTGATACTCCCTGGCATATCCGCGAAGAAGGCATCTATTCCCTGGAGAAGGGAAAGACTTTTTATACTTCCAATTCCGGCTTAAAGGAATTGAAGATTGAAATATGCAGCTATTTAAGCCGACGTTTCGGATTAAGCTATAACTATGATCATGAAACCATTGTTACCGTTGGCGGCAGTGAAGCAATTGATATAGCGCTCAGAGCTATGCTGGATCCCGGCGATGAAGTACTGGTGCCTCAGCCAAGTTATGTCTCTTATGTACCCTGTGTTGTGTTGGCAGGCGGTAAACCGGTTATTATTGAATTAAAGGAGAAGGATGAGTTTAAGCTTACAAAAGAGAGCCTTCTTGAGTCCATCACCGATAAGACGAAGGTGTTGGTGCTTCCTTTCCCCAACAACCCTACAGGTTCCGTAATGACAAAAGAGGATCTGGCTGAAATTGTCCCTATCATACTTGAGAAGGATTTGTTTGTTATATCCGATGAAATCTACTCTGAACTTACTTATGGCGGTCAGCATATATCCATCGCTGCTTTTCCTGGTATGAGGGAGAGGACAATTGTTATTAACGGCTTCTCCAAGTCCTATGCCATGACAGGCTGGAGGCTGGGTTATGCTACAGGTCCTGCAGTTATCATTGAGCAGATGACAAAGATTCATCAGTTTGCCATTATGTGTGCACCGACTGCCAGCCAGTATGCTGCTGTTGAAGCTTTAAGAAACGGTGATGCTGATGTCGCTATGATGAGGGAGTCCTATGATCAGAGAAGAAATTATCTGGTAAAAGCCTTTAATGATATGGGCTTGACCTGTTTCGAGCCTTTTGGAGCTTTTTACATCTTTCCCAGCATTCAGAGCATGGGCATGACTTCAGATGAGTTTGCTACGAAACTTTTGATGGAAGAAAAGGTGGCTGCTGTTCCGGGAACTGCTTTTGGATGCGGCGGAGAAGGCTTCCTTCGTATTTCTTATGCTTCTTCCATGGAGAATTTAAAGATTGCCGTAGAAAGAATCGAGCGGTTTGTTAAGAAACACCGTGGATAAGAAAAGAGGAATTACGTTATGAACATCGTATTACTGGAACCGGAGATACCTGCTAATACCGGGAACATTGGACGTACCTGTGTTGCAGCAGGAGCCAGGCTCCATCTAATAAAACCCCTTGGGTTTTCTCTGGAGGAAAAAGAGATTAAACGAGCAGGTCTTGATTACTGGAAGGACCTTGATGTTACAATCTATGAAAACTATGCTGATTTCTTAGAGAAGAATCCGGGGGCCAAGATTTATATGGCAACCACCAAAGCCTTAAAGGTATATACAGATGCTGATTACGAGCCCGATGCTTATATTATGTTTGGCAAGGAGAGTGCTGGAATTCCTGAGGAGATATTGCTTGATAACAAGGAAAATGCAATCCGTATTCCTATGATGGGAGAGATTCGCTCGTTAAATCTTGCCAATTCTGTTGCGATTGTACTGTACGAGGCTTTAAGACATAATGATTTCTCAGGGATGCGAATGGCAGGAAAGTTGCACCGCCATTCCTGGGATGAAGCTTAGGAAACTTATAAAACTCTTTCCCATGAGAGAAGAAATAATAAATTAATGTAGTCCATATCTGCTAAAAGTATAAATAGAAGTTGCATTCAAGATTGACAATGCAGCTTCTATTTTTTTGCTCTGGAATAGGGAGCTTGTCTCTAGTGCAAGCTGAATATGAAAGCGAACTGCGTGCAGGAAAAAGTTTATCATAGGAATTAAAGGAGTTGAACAGGTTCCCTGCCTTGTTTGGCTTTTTTTATTTACCAACTATTTTGCAACATATTTAAAAAGTGTTGACATTTTTTCTAAACAATTATAAAATTAGTTTGTTTTCAAATTATAAGGAGATGCGTTTACAGATATAATAAACAAAATTGTATTATATAAACTAGATAGATAAACATTAGTATAATACGTTTGTGATTAAATGTTTGAGATTCATTTATTAAGAGTACATATTATTTTTAGAAAAGGGGATGGAGTATGGGCGAAAAAGCCAAGGATTTAAGTGAAAAAGCTAAGGATTTAAGTGAATGGGTGATTTTCAAAGAGTTATTAAGATTCGTCAGACCATATAGAAAGTGGGTGGTAATAAGTTTGATCTGCGCAGCGGTTATTAGTGTTTGTGATATAGCTTCTGTTTCTTTTATAACAAAATTAATTAATATCATAAATGACAGCAGCAGAGAAGCTATAACAAGAATTATAATGATGCTTACAGGTACATTACTCCTGGGCGTTATTGCAAGTTTCCTGATGCCTTATTCTTCAGGTCGTGCCGGCATCTTTGCAATCAGGGATATCAGAAATAAAGTAGTTATGCATTATGATACAGTGGAGGTAGCTGCTAAAGATGAGATGCATTCCGGTGATATAACATCAAGATTAAGTAATGATATTTCGAAATTAGAAGCACTCTTTGGGAACTTATCAAACTATATTTATACCCCTTTAATCGTTATAGCAACCACGGCATATTTATTAACCATAGAATGGAAGCTTGTTATTCTAAGCTTTATATCAATTCCTATAGCATTAATTCTGTCAAATATATTAAGCAGACCTATGGATAAATATTATGAAGATTATTATGGGTATTTGGGTGAGACAAACAGCATTATCCAAGATGCAATTACGGGAATTTCCATCTTAAAGGCCTATAATCTGCAGGAAGTATTTTATAAGCGATGTGCAGAAAAAATAGATAAATCCCTGGAACTATATCAAAGGAAAATAAATAGCAGAGGTTGTTTTATGATGCCAATAATGTTCATGGTATATGAATTTCCTTATGTGGTTTGTGCGACATATGGAGGATATCTGGCGTTTAGTGGAGAAATATCAGCTGGCAGTCTCATAGCATTTGTCTTATTACAGAGATTTATTGTAAATCCCACCTCCCAATTACCTAATCTGATAATGAATATCAGAAGTTCTTTGGGAGTAGGAAAAAGACTGTTGCAGTTATATACACTGCAAACAGAAAGAACCTCCGGTGAGGAAGAGAAGCAAAGGGTCAGTGATACAGTCATTGATTTTCATAAGGTTTCCTTTCGATATGCATCTGGCATTGATGCGATAAAAGACCTGAGTTTTAAAGTAAATAAAGGTAGCAATACAGCAATTGTGGGAGCAAGCGGATGTGGAAAAAGTACAATTATAAATTTAATTTGTGGTTTTTATAAATCGAGGAATGGAGAGATAAAAGTATATGGAAAAAATATTAACCATTGGAAGCCAAGCAGCTTGCGGGAGGAAATTGCATTAGTAGCACAGGACACTTATCTGTATCCGGATTCTATTGAGGAGAATATTCGATTTGGTAAGCCTTCATCTACCCGTGAAGAGGTCATAAGAGCAGCAAAAGCAGCAAATGCCCATAATTTTATAATGGAGTTATGCAATGGCTATGATACACAGGTTGGAGAAAGAGGCGTCAAATTATCGGGTGGACAAAGACAAAGACTGGGAATAGCCAGAGCTATCTTAAAAGGAGCGCCTATCTTACTGCTGGATGAACCAACATCAGCTTTAGATTATGAATCGGAGCTTCTTATACAGCAGGTATTGGAGGAAGTATCCAGAGATAAGACCATAATTACAATTGCCCATAGATTATCTACAATAAAACGGGCTGACAGGATATTGGTGATGGATAATGGAACGATGAAAGAAGGGGGTACCCATGACGAGCTTATTCTAAAAGATGGTATATATAAGAAATTGTATAATCAACAGAATAAACAGATGGTATATCCACTCAGAACAGGGCAGGTAACGATGAATGAAAGTTAAGCATTTCTTAAATGAATTATATAAAATGATTTCTTTATTAAAGGAAATGAAATGGATCTATTTTTTCGCGCTGTTTCTCAGCTGTACGATTAATGTAACTAGTAATGTATTAAGTGCCTTTGTTAATAAAAATATGATCAAGACAGTAGAAACAGGAGATATGCATTTTCTGTTCAGTGGATTTGTTCTGGCTATCATAGCATTTTTGATAGGTATAATTCTATTTCCATTTTGCATTTATCTTAAAGTAAGTGTAATAAAGAAAGCAATGGCTGAGTTAAAGTTAAAGGTGTTCAGACAGGTAGTTGAATTGCCCCTGTCTTATCATGATAGTAAGCATAGCGGAGATTTGACATCTAGAATGATGAATGATATAAATTCAATTGAAAGTTCATTAAATGATGATATGCAAATGGCAGGTGTATCATTAATCGGTGGAATTTGCTCAGCTGTTTTAATGCTTCGGATGGACTTCCGGTTAGCACTGATAACTATGGTAATTGGTTTTCTTTCTGCAAAAGCTAATATAGCCTTTTCCGGATCCTTGCGTATACTGGGAAATAAGATTCAGGAATCTTATGGGGTGTTGAATCAATATTTAATTGATATAACAACAGGTTATCGGACAACGATGATATTTAACATAGGAAGTATAATTACAGGCAGATATATCAGGGAAAGTCAGGAAAATGCATCACTTAACTATAAACGTGTCTGTAAGAATTCACAGCTAAATGGTATAAATTATTTGTCCGGAGTATTAAGTATGACGGGAGTCTATGTAATAGGAGTACTAATGGTATTGAGCGGTCAAATTGAATTGGATACAGTGGTTGTAATTGTAGGCTTGCAAAAAGGTGTAAATTATATGTTCTTAAATATTGGGAAATTTAGAGCTCAGCTACAAGGCGCTTTTGCCGGAGCCTCCCGTATATCAGAGTTACTGGAAGAGATCCCGGAACCTGATAGGAGAGAGGGGAATTCAGAGGTAAGAAACGAGACAGAATGTGGTGAAATTCTGTTAGAGAATGTTAGGTTTCTGTATAATGGCCAGGATACATTAATAAATAATATAACGTTGAATATATACAAAGGGAGTGCAGTTGCATTGACCGGGGTCAGTGGAGCTGGAAAGAGTACCATCATTAAATTACTAATGGGTTTTTATCCCTTAAGTTCGGGGAATATTTATATAAACAACAAATCAATTGATGCGCTTAGCCTGAAAGCATTAAGAAATCAGATTGCCTATGTGCCTCAAGATGCCTATTTGTTTAACGGTACAATCGAAGAGAATATAAGATACGGTAAGATAAATGCCACCACAGAAGAGATAGCAGAAGCCGCTAAAAAAGCAAATGCCCATCATTTTATAATGAAGATGCCGGATGCTTATGATACAATGGTAGGCGAAAGCGGGAAGAAACTTTCAGGCGGACAAAGACAGTGTATTTCTATTGCACGGGCTATCTTAAAAGATGCGCCTATCCTGTTGTTGGATGAAGCTACATCTGCATTGGATTCGAATTCAGAAGAATTGGTTCAAAAGGGACTGGCGGATGTATTTAAGAATAAAACGGCACTTGTCGTAGCGCATCGCCTTTCAACTATTGAAAGAGCAAATGAAGTTTATGTATTAAAAAAGGGTAAACTAGCGGCTGCTCAAAAGGCCTAAGGACATATAGTCTTCTCTTCCTGTTTGGTGCAGTTGGTTTAAATCAATGTTGAAGCCTCTTGGGTTTCCACCACATACTGGACAAAGATATCTTACTCATTTATGTGCTATGCATTTGCATAATAGTTACCAGCTTCTGGCATATAAAAATGGCAACATGTCTTTCGGGCAGTGTATTGCAGGAAAGCCAAGGGGTTTCTTGACATTTACATTAATGTTGAAAGAACCTTGCTTACAGGGGGAAATTATAGAATAATTTCTATAAAAGAACCAATTAGATAAAACCATCTGTACGTGGCAGTGTAAATACAAATTCTGTTCCTACACCCTGGGTACTGATAACATTTATATTCTCATTATGGGCGCTGATAATTTCCTTTGTTATGGACAGACCAAGACCTGTACCCTTCTTATCCTTGCCTCTGGAGGAATCGGTCTTGTAGAAGCGCTCCCATACCTTATTAATGCTCTCTTTTGGTATACCGATACCGTAATCTTTCACAGAAATGAACACCTTATCACCTTTTTCCTGCGTGGAAATCTTGATAGTGGAACTATGGTGGCTGAACTTTATGGCGTTATCCAACAGATTATATAATACCTGTTGAATTTTCCCCATATCTGCATCTACCAGGGTCACCTTATTGGAGAAAATCAGGTTTAGGGTGATTTTCTTATCCTTACAGGAGCCTTCAAAGCTTTCCGCAGTTTTCTTAATAATATGATTGATATCAAAGGAGGTAATCTCTAACAGGGTACCCCTGTTCTCAAAACCATTCAGGGTCAGCAGGCCGCTTGTAAGCTTGGTTAGACGCTCCGTTTCAAAAGAGATGATTCCAAGGTATTTGTCTTTCATCTCATAAGGAATGGTACCATCTAAAAGAGCCTCTGCATAACCTTTGATAGAGGTTAGGGGAGAGCGGAAATCGTGGGAGATATTTGCCACAAATTTCTTCTGGTAATTATCCAGATTTCGAATTTCACCAGCCATATATGCCAAGGAATTGGATAATGTGCCGAACTCATCTGTGGTGTGAAGGGGTCTGGAATAGGTGTAGTTGCCTTTTGTGTATTCCAGCGCAGCTTTGTTTAGTTTGTTTAATGGGCGAACGGTTGCGTAATAAATGTAAGCAAATACTATGACTTGAAAAGCACAGAATATAAGCAGGCAGATATTCAGGGTATCAGTAAAACCCAGGCTTGATTTGTGTATTTTATCATAGGAATAATGAATTACTACATAACCTCGTACCTGATATTTATATAATACCTTATATACAACGCTTACCATAGGTGTTTTTAAGACGCTTTCTAAACTGCCGGTGGCAGGAAAGGGCTGATATAAGAAATCTGAGTCCAGCTCAAAGATGTTTATATAGTCGTTTCCGGTATCCGAGGGAGTGGTATCATAAAGTACAGTCCCGTTCTTGTTGACGATCCATATCCTTGCATCCAGCATGGTGGACATTGCTTTGACCTTTGAAGATAAATCCGACAGGGAAAGCTTCTGATTATAAAAATCTGACATATAATCGTTGGAGATGGACAGCGCCTGGGTATAGAGCTGCATCTTCTTTTCTTCCACCAGCTTTTCCGCATAATGATTTAAACCATAGGTATTCAGCAGCAGGAACATAAATACTGCCGAAGCAAAATAAAGCAGGATGAGTTTCATAAAAAGGGTCCGTTTCATGTGTTGCTCCATTCTTTTTGCAAAAGGTATTTTGCAGTTAACTACTGACTTACATAGCCGCTATCAGATAACGGCTATGTAAGTGTATGTAAGGAAGCCAGGGCGTGTCCCATAACTCTTTGGATAATTGACATTTTTCTCAAAGAGGATTATACGGGCTGGTATAAGCAGATAAAAACAAACCCTAGCATCGCTCATTATTTTTTTACATCGAATTTGTAACCAATTCCCCACACGGTGGATAAGCTCCAGGAGGTGTGGTCTTTGATCTTCTCACGAAGCCTCTTAATATGCACATCTACTGTTCTGGTATCACCAATATATTCATATCCCCAGATATGGTCTAAGAGTTGCTCCCTTGTGAATACCTGATTGGGATGGGATGCCAGAAAGTAAAATAGCTCCAGCTCCTTGGGAGGCATTTCTATGGTACCACCAAAATATAATACGGAATAGTTGCTCTGATTAATAATAAGGTCGGGGTAAGAAACATAATCACCGGTTTGTTCCGGAGCTGCAGGAGCAGGCGGCTGATTTACGGCAGGATGAAAGCGTCTTAGAACTGCCTTAACCCTTGCTACCAGTTCTTTGGAGTCAAATGGTTTTATGATATAATCATCCGCACCCAGCTCCAGACCTAATACTTTATCAAATATTTCACCTTTGGCAGAGAGCATGATAATTGGGACGGAAGAATTCTTTCTGATCTCACGGCATACTTCATAACCGTCAATACCCGGAAGCATTAGATCCAGCAGTATCAGATTGGGCTGATATTCTGCGAACTTGGTAATGGCTTCTTCTCCGTCGTGCACCATTAAGGTATCGAAGCACTCCTTCGTCAGATAGAGAGAGATTAACTCTGCAATATTTACATCATCATCTACTATGAGAATTTTCTGCTTGGCAGCCATAAATGACTCCTTTCTTTACTGCTTGAATTCTACGATGGTAACGCCTTGACCACCTTCTCCGAAAGCACCTTCTCTGAAGGTTTTAACATACTTGGTCTTCTTTAAGAAGGACTGGACGGCGTTTCGCAGTGCGCCGGTTCCCCTGCCGTGTATAACGGTTACCTGAGGAAGGTGGGAAAGGTAGGCATCATCCAGGTATTTGTCCAGCATGGACAGAGCTTCATCTACGGTCTTACCGATTAAGTTAATCTCCGTACTGATGTGGAGGGTTTTAGCCATCTTTATCTTACCGCTTCCGGACTTCGTGATGTTGGGTCCGGTAACATCGGGTTCATCAATTAACTCAAGATCGCTTATATTAACCTGGGATCTTAAGATTCCCATCTGTACATATAAATCACCTTTTGCATTGGGAAGAGTACTTACGGTACCCTTTAAACCAAGACTGATTACATAAACTGCTTCTCCAATCTTGAATTCACTGGGTTTTGCAGTCTTTTGGGATTTGCGTTTGCCCTTTATGGCCAGTTTGCTTTCTGCATTAGACAGAAGGTCTCTGACCTTGCCGCGCTCGTTTTCCATATCTTTACCCAGGCCGCCTTCCAGGCCCCATTTGTTGAAATTCTTAATGGTTCGGTCGGCTACGTCTTTGGCTTCCTGAAGGAGCTTTCTTGCTTCTTCATTGGCTTCTGCAAGGATACGATCTTTGGCCGCTGCCAGCTTATCGTTTTGCTGCTCTAATTTCGCCTGCAGTTCCTTGGCCTGTTGTTTTAGAGAATTGATTTCCTCTTTCTCCCGTTCGATTTCCATGCGGTTCTTCTCAAGGTCGGATATTACATCTTCAAAGCTCTTCTCCTGCATACCAATGAGGCCTTTGGCATCCTCTATGATATGATTTGGAAGTCCAAGCTTCGAGGAGATGGCAAAAGCGTTGCTCTTGCCGGGAATACCGATAAGAAGCCTGTAAGTAGGACGAAGGGTTTCTACATCGAATTCACAGCTGGCATTGCTTACTCCTTCTGTGGTCAATGCATAGACCTTAAGCTCGCTGTAATGGGTGGTAGCCATTGTACGTACACCTTTTTTATGAAGGTAATTGAGAATAGCCATTGCAAGAGCTGCACCTTCTGTGGGATCTGTTCCGGCACCTAATTCGTCAAAGAGCACCAGGGATTTGTAATTGGCTTTCTCAAGTATCGTTACATTATTGGTCATGTGGGAAGAGAAGGTACTAAGACTCTGCTCGATACTCTGCTCATCTCCGATATCTGCATATACTTCTTCAAATACAGCCAGTTCAGAGCCATCAAAGGCAGGAATATGAAGGCCTGCCTGACCTAAGAGGGTAAAGAGCCCTACTGTCTTTAAGGATACGGTCTTACCACCGGTGTTAGGACCTGTGATTACTAAAAGGTTAAAGTCTTTTCCGAGGTTGATATCGATAGGCACTACTTTCTTTCCATCAATCAGAGGATGACGGCCTTTCTTGATATTAACGATACCCTTGTCATTAAATACCGGTTCGGTTCCTTTCATCTGCTTGGACAGAGTAGCTTTTGCAAAGATAAAATCCAGTAAAGGCAGTATCTTAATATTGTTGTACAGCTTATCCGCGTGCTGGCCTGCCTGTTCGCTTAAGTCTGCTAAAATCCGCTCGATTTCCTGTAATTCTTTGATCTCCAGTTCTCTCAGGTCGTTGTTCAGCTTCACAACGGCCATAGGTTCTACAAAGAGAGTGGAGCCAGAGGAGGACTGGTCGTGAATCATGCCGGGGAACTGGCCTCTGTATTCCTGTTTAATAGGTATACAGTATCTGCCGTTACGCATGGTAACGATATTCTCCTGAAGAATATTTTTGGAACCGGAGGAATTCACGATGGAATTTAACTGGTCTCTTATTTTGTCATTGGTAATTTTTAGGGATTTGCGGATGCTTTTTAAGGCTGGACTGGCATCGTCGGCTATTTCCTCTTCGCTTAAGATGCAACGCTTAATTTCGTTGTTTAACAAGGTTATGGGTTCCAGGGAGCGAAACATCTCTTCCAGGGAATCGATGTCCTTCTCACCAGTTTCAGAGTCCCCGGTATCCTTTACACCATAAGAACGAATTCTTAAGGTGGCATCAAGGACGGAACAGATAGAGAGGAGTTCGGCGGCACTTAAGGCTGAACCGACCTCCAATCTCTTAAGAGAGCCTCTGATGTCATGGACACCATAAAAACCAAGACTGCCCTTTCTTAAGATTCTTGAGAGAGCATCAGAGGTTTCTTTTTGGGATTTTCTGATTTCTTCTATATCGTTTACAGGCAGCAGGTTGTTGCACATGGTTTTACCCAGACCCGAGCCTGCATAAGTTGATAATTTTTCTATGATTTTATAATATTCCAGTGTTTTTAGTGCTTTTTCGTTCATACATTACTCCATTCTGCCGCTTTTGGCGGCACAAAATCTGAGGAATACATCTCTTTTGTCTCAGATGCCGGATCATCTGAGGAAACCGAACAGAAAAACCCTTGTGATTTTTCGTTGAACCAATGTGCTGATCGGGACATTGATGTTGGACGGTTTCAATTTAAGGATTAAAAGTTGCAGTATTTGTCAGCTCCCACGTCCCCTATTTTACCTTATTTACGGTAAAAATAAAACTATTAAATTGAAAATTACCCGCTATCTGCCGTTTGTTTACAATTCATTCATACAATGTTCATAAGTCCGTGATAAAATAAGGATACGGATTGTCCCATCATGTACAAAATATTAGACTAAAAGCCGGAGAGAATCAAAAATGTCAGAGGATAAATACAATAAGGAATCCAACGAGTATTTATTTATACAGGAACAGATATCGTCCAAAAGAAGGAGCAGAAAGGTTCGTATGCTGCTGTCGCTTCTGTGGACGATTATTTTAGCTTGTGTATTCGCGTTAGTAGCTGCAGTCGTATTTTATTTGGCGAATCCTTTTATTGTTAAGCTGCTTGGAGACGGTACGGATAAAAAGACAGTGGAATTCCCGACACTTACACCGGATGATGAAGGAAAAGCGACAGCTTCCGGTACTCCTACTCCTTCTGTGACACCCACGCCTACCCCTTTGGAGTCGGATAAGGATGATGATAAGAAGGAAACGGTATATGTGACCACTCATATTCAGGCAGATATTAAGGATTTAGCCAGCATATATGCAGAAATAAAAGATATAGCTTCCGGCGTTAATAAATCCATTGTAAATATCATTAATGTCAGCAGTAAGGTGGATGAATTAAATGAAAATGAAAATTATGATGTAACAAGGGCAACTACAGGACTGATTATAGCCAATAATGAGGTGGATATCCTAATATTGGCGACTTATGATAAATTACAGGATAATCTTAAACTGCAGCTAAACAATGAGTTGTCGGTAAAGGCACGGCTTCAGGATTATGATGAAGATCTTAATCTGGCTGTAGTTGCTGTTAGCCTTGAAGATATACCGGATGCAATGAAATCGAACCTGGAGGCGGCGAAGCTTGGGGAATCTTATTCTCTGACGGTGGGTACGCCAGTGATAGCTCTTGGCAGTCCAAACGGCTATGTGGGTTCCATGGAACTGGGTATTATATCCAGCAAAGATTCCAGTATTTACATAACTGACAATAAGATTGATCTGTTCAATACCGACATAAATTATAACGAGAAAAGTGATGGTGTAATTGTAAACATGTCCGGTGAGGTTATTGGTATTATAACCAGTAAATTAAAGGATGAGCAGAATCAGAATGTAAATACGGTAATCGGAATATCAAAAATCAAGAAAAGCATACAGAGCATGGTGAATCAGACGGAACGCAGTTATTTTGGCATTAAGAGCGGTGATATGAGCGAAAAAGAGCTTAAGAAAGAAAATCTTGAACATGCAATCTGTGTAACAGAGGTAGAGGGTAATTCACCAGCGCTTGAAGGCGGTCTGCAGAGCGGAGATATGATAATCGCTATTAACGACGTACCAATCAGCAGCGTGGCTGTATTTAACAATACCATTACGTCCCTGAAACCAAAGGAAACCGTTGAAGTAACCATACAGCGAAAGATAAAAGAGGAACCCAAGGAAATGAAATTATCAGTGGTCCTTGGAAAAGTGAATAATAAATAAATCCAAGCTATTGGATTCAAGATATGATTTATGCCGGACAGAACTGCTATGTATCTGTCCGGCATTTTTGCGGGTATAAATAAGTTTTGGTTTCTTCGGGTTCCAACAAACCGTATCCAGGCCGTTATTTATTATTTTTTTGAAAATTATTTCCTTCTAGGCGTTTATTGTTGGGAGTGTGGTATAGGTCTGAATCTGGAGAGAGGGGTTCTTGAGTTTGCGCAGGAGCATATCACCCGCCTGGATACCCATATCATATACATTAATATCAATTACAACTGGCTTGGGGTCAAGGATTTTGGAATAAGGGTATACGTCAAATATAACAAAGGCAAGGTCCTCAGGGACTCTTAAATTAAGCTGCTCTATGGCTTTGGCAGTGCCTAAGGCAAGGGTGTTATTCTCGCATATAATAGCTCTGGGAGGTTTTGCTGCCTTTAACAGAGTGAGTGCAGCCTGATAACTTTCCTCTCTGCCAGAATCTGTATAGCAGATTCTATCTGCTCCAACCAGATAGCCGTATTGATGCATAGCGCCAAGAAAACCCTTCAGGCGCTGGGTGGAAATATAGTCGGTTTTCTTGCCACCAATAAATGCGACATCACCATAACCGCAGGAAATCAGATATTCAGCGGCAGTCTGACCTGCCAGAGCGTGGTTGGTATCTACCCAGCATAGCTGGGAGTCAAACCCTGGATGACCAATCAAGATGTGGGGAAATTGCTGCCTGGTTATCAGGTCTGCTATTTCTTTATTGATAGCAGAACCATGAATTATCATGCCGTCAGCGCATTTCTTGGACATAACATTTGCTACGGATTCTCCTTTTTCTGAGTCTGCTGAGGTATCCACCAGAGTCAGGGAGTAATTATTTTCGGACAGGACTCTGTTAACTCCGCACATGATGTCGAACATATGTGGGTTATGGTAGGCCTCATCTTTATTTAGAGAGGTCAAATACACAATATTCCTGGTGGCCTGACGTGCAAAGCTGACGGCTCTGGAATTAGGGGTGTAATCTAGTTTACGGATAGCTTCCTGTACCCGTTCAGCAGTAGCCGGAGATATGGTGGTCCAGTTATTCAGTACCTTGGAAACCGTAGAAATAGAAACACCAGCTTCTTTTGCAACATCACCAATGGTTATAGGCATAGTAGCCCTCCTTAAATACATACAGTTTTTCTATTATAGTATAGCGGTTTCCTAACAAAGTCAACTAATTTTACTAAAACATAATTGACTGAAATGCTTTTGTATGGTAAAAATAACACAAACAAACGTGAATTGAGCTTGTTTTTAGAAATGGTACAGGAAAGCGATTTCCTAAATGTTAAGCACCCTGCTTTATGGCAGTGCCACATCTGCAAGCAGGGACACCTGCAATGGAAGCGAGTGTGAAATAAGGGATTTGTACTTTCTGTTCAGGCAATACCGCAGGCAGACTTGCGGTATGCATGGGTGTTCGTGTGAATTATGGAAGAGCATAATACACACGCAAAGCTGTGACAGTGCACATCTGCTAGCGGATGTGCATGGAATGGGAACAGAAAAAGGCATCATATCAGGCTGTGTGAAGAGAATTTCAGTGCCGCTGTAACGGCAGAAGGAGAGGTAATTATGAAGAAAATTGTTAAGGCCATGCTGTGCGTATTGCTTATTATGAGCCTGGCGGGGTGTAGCAGGAACAACACGGTAAGTTCTGTAAAGGAACCGGAAGTAACGGGAAGTGAAACAGGTGAGAATCAGGACTCTAAGGAAGCGACAGAGACAAAACCTGTGGAGCTTAAGATCTGGCATGACGGCGATGAAGCCATTATGGGGATTATCCAGACGAGCCTCAATGAAAGCTTAAAAGACAAAAAGATTACAGTTAACTTTGAGAAAAAAGCCGGACTGACCGACCAGATCAAACTGTATGGAACAGATGCGGCAAACGGACCGGATATGTACCTTTATGCACATGACTCGGTTGGAATGTTTGCAGAAATGGGGATACTTGCTCCCATTACAGATGTCATTGGGGATGAAAGTCTGTCGGAACTGTTACCTATGACGGTGCAGGCAGGTACATACAAAGAGAAGAAGTATCAGTTACCCGTATATTTTGAAACCTTATTGTTCCTTTATAACAAAGACCTGTGGAAGGGAGAGGTACCAAATACTACGGAAGAGCTATACCAGTACATGAAAGAGAATACCGATACGGCAGCAGGCACTTATGCAGTAGTGAATCAGCATTCCACAGCGTATAATGTCTCTCCTTTTATTAACGGATTTGGTGGATTTATCCTTAGTGCAGAGGGAGAACCTGGTCTTAATAACGCGGCTACCAAGGAAGCGATTGATTATAACAAAAAATTTGCAGCGCTTCAGGCGGATGGAGATTACAATACAGTAACTACCTTGTTTAATGAAGGAAAAGCTGCAGCCATAATTGGCGGTCCCTGGCTGATATCCGGTATCAAAGAAGCCGGTATTAATCTTGGCTATAAGTCTCTGGCAGACTTTACATTGCCTAATGGCAGGAACTTAGCACCTTTTGCAGGAGTACAGGGAGTATGTGTTATGAAATATGCCGCTGAAGCCAAAAAGGATGCCATTGGCGAGGTGTTGAAAACACTTGCCGGAAAAGAGCTGGGAGCAGAACTTGCTAAAAAATCCAACTGTGCACCGGCCAACGTGAAAGCCTATGAAGATACTGAAGTTGCTGCCAATGAGATGGTGGTAACCATGAAACAGACTGCTGAAACAGCACAGCCTATGCCTAATATACCACAGCTTACAGTAATGTGGGCACCTACGGAATCTCTTCTGGCAGCAGTCAATAAATCCGGTGAAGATCTGGATAAAGCAGCAGATAAATATCAGCAGGAAGCTTTGACCGCCATTGCCGATATGCAGTAAACAGCAATAGAAGCAGACATCACCGTGCAGGAAGGAAGTTATAGAATGAAAGGAAAAAAGAAGTATCAGCCATGGCTGTATTCATCTCCGGCAATGATTCTCATTGGAATCATAATCGTATTCCCCATCCTTTATACTGGGTTTATATCACTGACCAATATGAATCTGTTTCACTGGTTGGATTACCGGGTCATTGGACTGGAGAATTTTAAGAGGGCATTGTTTAAGGTGGATTCCGGC